>DATAJN010000663.1:0-1635 GCA_036262105.1 Ilumatobacteraceae bacterium | reverse complement strand
CAGCGGGCGCGAACGGAGAGACGCTGATCCAAACCGCTCCGCAAGTGCTGGTGCAATCGGATGGCGAAGAGCCGGTTGCCGTGCCGTCTCACGCAATGGATCCATCGGTCGGCGGCGCCGCCGGCATCTTGGCGAACGGCGTGCCGTGCAGCGCCGTGGTCCTGGCGGTCATCCCGCTCCCCGGCCAGAAGACCTCGACGGGGGAGGACGCCACGGGCATGGTGATGTCGGTGACGATTCCCGGCTTCGATCCGTTCCAAGCCCAGACCGGGATGTACGTGCCGCCTGCCGCACTCGCTCGGCTGGCTCCTGGCACCGAGCTCCCCGGAAAGGCGATCACCGGCAACAACGATGCCGTCGCGATCGACTGGGACGCCTTCCTCCGCGGGTAACGCGGGCCGCGTCAGTCGTCGTTGTCGAACTTGTCGAGAACCTTGTGAGCGGCCTCGGCGATCGTCCCTTTCAGCCCTCCCTCTTCGGCGATCTCTTCGAGGCGGGCGTCGACCAGGCCGAGCCGTGCCCGCTCTGCCTCGATCAGCGAGATCTTGCCATCGCCATCGAGGTCGAACGTCTCGAGGTTCAGTTCCTCGGGGGTTGGGTCGTCATCAGTCGCTTCAGCGGGGATCTCGCCTTCGTCATTCATGGGCTCAGTATGCCGCACGCGCTTCAGCGTGAACCCTCCAGCGCAGGAACTCTTGCCTGATGCCTGGCTGCCAGCGCCGCGGCTGCGGTTCTCTCGAGCGGCCTGGCGAACAGGAAACCTTGGCCGTAGTCGCAGTGCTGCTCGCGAAGGCTCTCGAGTTGAACATCGATCTCGATTCCCTCGGCGACCGTCTGGATGCTCAGTGTCTTGGCGAGATCGAGCAGACCACGCACGATGGCCGGATCTGGCGATTGGTCGGTGATGGTCTGCACGAACGACTTGTCGATCTTCAAGATGTCGATCGGAAACTGGCGCAGATAGCTGAGGGATGAGTAGCCGGTGCCGAAATCGTCGATGGCCAAACGCACGCCGAGGGCACGAAGTTCCTGCAGTCGCAGCGCAGCCGTATCGGGATCCTTCACCAACACGCTCTCGGTCATCTCGAGAACCAGAGACTCTGCCGGGAATCCCCAGCTTGCGACGGCCCGGGCGACGTCGGCGACGATCTCCGGCGTGGCGATCTGGCGTACCGACAAGTTCACCGCCATGCTGAGTGCGTTTGCGGGCATCGATGATCGCCATTCAGCGCCGGTTCGACAAGCTTCCTCGAGCACCCATCTGCCGATCTCGACGATGGTGCCATTGGCCTCGGCGATGGGGATGAACGCCTCCGGCAGAATCACGCCGAGGGTGGGGTGATCCCACCTCAGCAGCGCCTCGAAGCCGACGATGGCGTTCGAGCTCAACTCGACGACGGGTTGGTACAGAAGTCGGAACTGTCGTTTGTCCAGCGCCTGGCGCAGATCGTTCTCCAATTCGAGTCGATGCATCGCTGCCGCACGCAACGCGGGTTCGTACATTGCCCATCTCGCCTTGCCTGTCGACTTGGCGTCGTACATCGCCAGATCTGCGTCGCGCATCATCGATGAGGCAGTGCACGAGGCGTCGCCAACTTTGATACCGATGCTGGCCGACAACACGACCCGCTGATC
>DATAJN010000662.1:0-1570 GCA_036262105.1 Ilumatobacteraceae bacterium | reverse complement strand
GACGGCGGCCGCGGCGTAGCGCAACGCTGCGCGGACGTCTTCGACGGCGAGCTGGGGCAGTTCGGTGCGGATGCCCTCTATCGACATGCCTTCCGCGACCATCGCCACGACCGTCGCGACCGGGATGCGGGTGCCCCTGATGCAGGGGAACCTGAAGGACGTCGGGAGCCCGCCGTCGCGGACGCCGTCGTCGTTGTACTGAGCTGGCTGGCCGAGCTGTTGGATGGACCCCAACCTCGGCGTGTGTGGACGGCCATCAGGATCTGCCCAGTAACGGTCACGAAGTCGACGTCATGGCCATCACAGAGAGTGATCGGATTTGCTGGCCATCGCGCCGCGAGATCTGCTCCGAACGCCGACTATTTCCGGCTGCCAAGATGAGCTCCGCGGCTCGGCAACTGTGCTCAGACGCTCCAGTTCGCCCTACTTCGTGCCGACGATGCAGCGGGCCACGCCCGGAATCCTTACCTTGCCGTCTTCTTCGTAAGTGCTGACTTTGGCGATGACGGCTTTCGCGATCCGCTCCCGCGCCGGTTCGTCGACCTGCTGAAGCGCCGCAACTGCGAGCGAGACGAGCTCGCTGATCATCTCCCAATACTGCGCGGGCGATCGCGTCACGAGTTCGACGTCGACGTTCCACTCGGCAACGTCGCGCAGCCCCGCGGCCTCGTACAGGGCACTGACATATCCCGGGGCAGCGCACCGGAACATACTCGGCCCGTCCGGGTCGGGCGGCGCCAGCACCGCCTCCGTCGCGATTGCCTGCATGGCGATCGTCGTCCACGGGTTTTCCTCGGGCTTGACCCATACCGACGAGCAGAGACGTCCGCCCGGCTTAAGCACGCGCGCGAACTCGGCGGTCGCTTTGGCGACGTCAGGAAAGAACATGTATCCGAACCGTACCGAGATACTGTCGAATGTCGCGTCACCGAATGGCAGGTCGTCGGCGCTGCACACCTTGGTCTCAAAATTGGTGATCCCTTGCGCGTTTGCTCGTCGTGTCGCGATGTCGAGCATCTCAACCGCAAGGTCGGTCAGAACGACATGTCCCCTCGGCGCGAGCTTGGCGACGGTCAGCCCCGGCTCACCAGTGCCCGCGGCAATGTCGAGATGCTGCTGATCATCGACGATGTCGAGACGCTCGATAATCGCTGTGCCGACCGGGCCAAGCTGATCCATGATGACCGAGTCCCACTTCTCCCAGCCCGCAGAAAGCCCGGCCCACGTCGCTCGCTGAACGTCTCGGATCTCATCGCCGCTCGGCATCGGCCCTCCCGCTATCGGATGCATCCACCGAACACGAAGGCACTCCTTGGCGGGAGTACATAATGCCCGATAGGCGCGCCCCAGCAAGTCAGCCCGAGAAGTCGCCAGCCGCTCCGAACGGCGGCTACGTGCGCGCCTCACCATGGACAGCAGTCACGTGAAGTAATCCCGCTGTCCGCCACCGGGCAGCTCGGCATGGCCGCCCATGGGCAGATTCAGCTGACCGTCGTCAGGCGTGCACGACATCCCCGGTGAAGACCGACGGACTGCTCAACCCGCCTCGTGCGTACTGCTACGGCGGTCG
>DATAJN010000661.1:0-3688 GCA_036262105.1 Ilumatobacteraceae bacterium | reverse complement strand
CCATCACTCAACGGGTGCAGCGTTGCGGTGGTGCCCTTGGTTTCCCTACCGGCTCCCACCACATCCCCTCCCACCACCACACCGGCGACAATCACACCTCCTCCCGCTGCCGTCTACTACAAGAACTGTGCGGCTGTTCGTGCTGCTGGCGCGGCCCCCATCCATGCCGGTGATCCAGGGTGGCAAACCAAGTTCGATGCAGATGGGGATGGAGTTGGCTGTGAGTGACCAATTCACCAGGGTGGCGAACTCACCCGGCCGGCTGTTCATCACCTTTGTTCTGCTGATGCTTGTCGCATCCGTGGGGTACTCCGTTGCCGAATCCACTGGGTTCCTCGATGCGATCTACTGGGCGATCATCACTGCGACGACGCTCGGTTACGGGGACTTCTCCCCGCACACAGGACCGGGCAAGGTGCTCACCATTGGCCTGATCTGTTCGACCGTGTTCATCTTCATCCCGACGATCACCGCGAACCTGGCATCGAAGCTCATCGTCAATCGAGATGCGTTCACGCATGAGGAACAGGAGGAGATCAAGGCAGCTCTGATCCGAGTCGAAGCTCTGCTGGATGAGCGTGCGAAAACATGATGAGCAACGAGTCCCTTGGAAGACCCACCGACTGCGCGCCTTCATCTGGGCCACAGGCATCGTGCTGGTCGTGGTGCTCATCTTCCACAACTACATCTTCGGTTCGTGACCACCGACGACCTCGATAAGAACGTCCCGAAGATCATCGAGAGTCTCAGAGCATGGATGTGATGAGGCGCGAGGTGACGGATGCCGAATTTGCAATCACTCCGAGATCCCTCCGTGGCTTTCACTGGCCGCCTGGGGCGATTCGATGCGATCTACTTCACGTCGACGACGTTCTCGACCACCGGGTTTGGCGATATCGCGCCGTTGTCTGGGACGGCTCGGCGCTCGGTCTCGAGTCAGATCCTTGGCGACCTCCCCCTTCTCGGTGTCGCCGTGACGCTCGTCTGGTCGCGGCTATCGACCGCGTTTGGCTCCAACAATTCAAACCCACTTGCGGACGAATTGCGGAGTGACGACACCGATACCGGGTACTGACCTGGGCAAATAGCCCCGGTTCACGACTTGAACAAGAACTCCTCGTCCTCCGAGCTGAACAACAGGCGCAGCTCGTCGAGCAGTAGCGGATGATGGTCGAGGAGCGGATCCTTGTCGACGATGCCAAATGCAGCGTCGCGTGCCAACGACACGAGCTCCCGATCGCGACGCAGCGAGGCCAGCTTGAGATCGTTGCGACCCTTCTGGGCAGTGTTCATGATGGTTCCCTCGCCGCGCAGTTCGAGGTCGACCTCGGCCAGCTCGAACCCATCGGTGGTAGCCACCAACGCTTCGACTCGTGGGTTGCCCCCAGGTGACTCGCCAGTGACCAACCAACACGTCGAGCCGTGCTGACCCCGACCAACGCGACCGCGCAGCTGATGGAGCTGGGCGATGCCGAAACGATCGGCGTCGAGGATGACCATCACCGTCGCGTTCGGCACATCGACACCGACCTCGATCACGGTCGTCGCCACCAACACATCGAGTCGACCACTGCGGAACTGTTCCATCACCGCCTCCTTCTCGGCGGATGGCAGGCGACCGTGCAAGAGGCCCAGGCGCAACCCGTTCAATTCGCCGGCAGCGAGACGATCGAGCGTCTCTTGCGCGCTGGCTACCTCGAGCTTCTCGCTCTCCTCGATCAACGGGCACACGACGTATGCCTGCCGACCCGCGGCAACCTCGTCACGAACGGTCGCCCATGCGGCCAGCTCCATCAGCGGACCGTCAGCCCAGTGAGTGACGATCGGCGTGCGGCCCGGGGGCAGCTCGTCGAGCACGCTCACGTCGAGATCCCCGTAGACGGTCATGGCCGCAGTGCGCGGGATGGGTGTAGCCGTCATCACCAGCACATCCGGCACAGCGTCGTCATCACCCTTGGAGCGCAGCGCGGCACGCTGTTCGACCCCGAAACGGTGCTGTTCGTCGACCACCACGACACCGAGGCTGTGGAATCGCACACCCTCCTGGATGAGAGCGTGCGTACCGATGGCGATATCGACAGAACCGTCGGCGAGCCCTGCCAACACGTCGCGCCGATCGCTGCCGGTGACCCGATTCGTCAGCAACTCGATCCGCAGCGGCCGATCGCCGAAGAGGTTGCCCGGGTCGGGAACGGTCACCCCCTCGAGCATCTGGCGAACACTGGTGACGTGCTGCTCGGCGAGCACCTCGGTCGGCGCCATCAACGCACCCTGATGCCCGCCTTGGACGGCGGTGAGCATCGCGCTGACCGCCACGAGCGTCTTGCCCGAACCCACGTCGCCCTGCAGCAATCGATGCATGGGATGTGGGCCGGCGAGGTCGTGCTCGATCTCGCCGATCACCCGTCGCTGTGCGCCGGTGAGCTCGTACGGGACGGCGGCATACAACCGACCCGTCAGCTCACCGTCGATCGTGTGACGAATCGCCTTCGACTCGCGTTCCAACAGCCGCTTGCGCATCACCAAGGTCGTCTGCACCCGAAGCAGTTCGTCGAAGGCCAGTCGGCGGCGAGCCTGCTCTTTCTCGGCGATCGTCTCGGGGCCGTGGATCGACCTGAACGCGTCTCCTCGTTCGATCAGGGCGAACCGACGTCGAGTCGACTCGGGTACCGGATCGGCGATCCCGCGAGCCGAGCACTTGCGCAGCGCGTCTTCCACCCAGCCGGCGATCTCCCACGTCATCAAGGCGGCCTTCTCACTCTGCGGATAGACCGGCACGATGCGTCCGGTGCGGTCACCGATCAGATCGACGATCGGGTTGGTCATCTGCAGCCCGCCGCGATACACCTCGGCCTTGCCGAACAGGGCGATCTGCAAACCCTCGCGAAGCTGCTACTCGCGCCACGGTTGGTTGAAGAACACGACCTGCAACCGCCCGCTACCATCGCCGACAACCACGCTCACCATCGTGCGACGGTTGCGCATCATTCGCTTCGTCACGCTGCGCACGCTGACCAAGACCAATGCTTCCTGTCCGGCCACCAGGTCGCTGATGCGCGCCTCGTTGGTGCGGTCGACCCAACGGCGCGGGTACGTCGTCAGCAGATCGAGCACCGTGTGGATCCCCACCTCGTGCAGCGAAGCCAGCTTCTTCTCGCCGACCCCTTTGATCCGCTCGACACTGATCGCGTCGAGGTCGCGAAGCGTCAGCGGCTCGGTCATTCCACGCCGATGAGGTACGGATACAGCGGCTGACCACCGCGATGCACCTCGACCTGCACCTCGGGACGGTGTTCGGCGATCCACGACAGCAACGCGTCGGTGTGGCCGGCAGTTGCGTCGACGCCGGTGATGACCGTGACGATCTCGCGCCCCGGAGTGATGAGGTGGTCGAGCAACGCGCACGCCGCACCGACGAGCGATCCGCTGACCGACACGATGCCATCGCCGCGAACGAGCCCGATCCAGTCGCCGGCCGTGATCGGGCCGCAGTCGCTCACGGCATCACGAACCGCCTGGGTGATCTCGCCGGTGCCCACCGACAACGCGGCCTCGGTCATCTCCTCGAGGTTGCCGTCGGCATCGGCCTCGGGGTCGTACACCACCAACGCGGCGAGTGCGGCCGGCATGGAGGTGGTGGGCACGACCCTGACCGACTTCGTGGTCAAGGCATCGAGCTGTTCGGCGA
>DATAJN010000660.1:0-9187 GCA_036262105.1 Ilumatobacteraceae bacterium | reverse complement strand
ACGTCGGCACCCTGCAGGCGGCTTAGCCCGCGGACCGTCAACAGGTCAGGGTCGCCGGGCCCGGCGACCCTGACCTGTTGACGGTCCGCGGGCTAAGCCGCCTGCAGGGTGCCGACGTCGTCGTCCACGACGCACTCGTCGGCACGGGCGTGTTGGCGCTTGCCCGAGCCGAAGCCGAGTTGATCGATGTCGGCAAGCGACCCGGCGCGCCGGTACCTCAGGAGCTCATCAACGAGCTGTTGGTTCAACTCGGCCGGAGTGGTCGCAACATCGTCCGCCTCAAGGGCGGCGATCCGTTCGTGTTCGGACGGGGTGGCGAAGAAGCCCTCGCACTCGTCGCGGCCGGCCTCGACTTCGACGTCGTCCCCGGAGTGTCGTCGGTGATCGCGGCACCCGCGGCCGCAGGCATACCCGTCACCCACCGCGGGGTGAGTGCGTCGTTCACCGTGGTCACCGGTCACCGGCAGCGGGGCGAGGCTTCGGTCAACTGGCAAGCGCTCGCCCAGGTCGGCGGGACGATCGTGGTGCTCATGGGAGTTGCCCAACGAGCTTCGATCGCAGAGGCGTTGATGGCCGGCGGGCTGTCGGCCGACACTCCGGTCGCCGCGATCCAGCAAGCGACGTCGAGCGACCAACGTGTCGTGCGTTGCGCGCTTTACGAATTGGCCGGTGCTGCAGTTGAGTCACCGGCAACGATCGTCATCGGCGCGGTCGCCGCGTTCGACCTCACAGGCGAATTCATCCGGGGGCTCGTGGCTGCCGACACGTAGGCTGGCGGGCCATGCTGCACCTGTACGACACGGCGACCCGGGAGGTACGTGAGCTCGCACTGCGCGAGGCCGGCACGGTGAGCATCTACTTGTGTGGCCCCACGGTCTACGGGCCGCCGCATCTCGGCCACGGTCGGGCGACTCTGGTGTACGACGTACTACGTCGATACCTCGAATGGCGCGGACTGCACGTCCGACTGGTCAGCAACGTCACCGACATCGACGACGCCATCATCAATCGCGCCAACCGCGAGAACCGACCGTGGAAGGACATCACCACGAAATGCGAGGCGGTCTGGTTCCAGGCGATGGACAAGCTCGGTGTGGCCCGGCCCACCGATGTCCCCCATGCCACCGAGTACGTCGAGGAGATGACGTCGATGATCGGCCAGCTGGTCGATATCGGCCGTGCCTACGTCACCGACGACGGCGTGTACCTCAGCGTCGAATCCGTCGAGGACTACGGGCTGCTCGTCAACCAGCGACTCAGCGACATGATCGAAGGCGGCGGCGACCGCGAGGTGTTCGGCGCAGAGAACAAGCACCACCCTGCCGACTTCGTGTTGTGGAAGATGGCCAAGCCGGGCGAGCCGTCGTGGCCATCACCGTGGGGCGAGGGGCGACCCGGCTGGCACAGCGAATGCGTGGTGATGAGCCTCGACTTGCTGGGTGAAGGCTTCGACCTGCACTGCGGCGGGATGGATCTCAAGTTCCCGCATCACGAGAACGAGCGCGCTCAGGCTGTAGCCCTCGGCAAGCGCTTCGCCAACCACTGGATGCACCACGGGTTCCTCGTCGACGACGAGGGCGAGAAGATGTCGAAGAGCCTCGGCAACGTCGCCAATCTTCTCGACTTGATGGATCTCTACGATCCGCGTGCGTATCGCATGTTGTTGCTGCAGTCCCACTACCGCGGCCCGGTCTCCGTCGGCCAAAACAACATCGACGCATCGGTCAACGCGCTGGCGGGTCTCGACTCGTTTGCCTCGCGCACCGCTGGGGTCGTCGCCGCAGAGCCCGACAGCGACGTGATCGCCCGGTTCTGCGAGCGGATGGACGACGACCTCGACACACCGGGCGCTACGGCGCTCCTGTTCGACACCGTGCGCCGCGCGAACGCCGCACTCGACTCAGGCGATGGGGCTGCACCGGCCCTTGTGGCTGCGGTGCACGAGATGTGCACTGCGGTCGGGCTGGTGCTGAACGCCGGCGGCGACGTTCCTGCCGACGTGGCCGCCAAAGCGACCGCCCTCGACGCTGCCCGCAGCGCCAAGGACTTCGCCACGGCCGACGCCATCCGCTCCGACCTGCAAACGTTGGGCTGGACTGTAGAGACCACCAAGGCCGGTACCACCGTCCGTCGGTGACGGTGCTCGTCGCTCAGGCCGCCGATGACATCGACGGTACGGCGGGCATCTCCACGTCGAGACTGATCTGCATGGCCGTTTCGATGAAGGCCTCTGCTGCCCTCGACTGCAAGCGATCGCGGTGCCAGATGATGCCGATCTGCCGGTCGAGGCTGGCGTTCAACCCGCGGATGGCGACCTGTGCATCGGGGATCGATCGCTCAACGGTGAGCAGCGGCACGATCGCCACCCCGAGCCCGATTGCGACCAGTCGTTGCGTGGTGAGGTTGTCGTCGCTTCGGAAGACGATGTTCGGCCCGACGCCAACTCGTTCGAGCGCTCGGGCCGTGCGGAGGGCGCAGAAGTCGTTGCTCGGCATCGAGATCATCCGCTCGCCCTCCAGTTGGGAGAGGTCGATCGTGTCGGCCTGCGCCAGGCGATGAGTCGGGGCGGTGATGAGCACCGACGGATCGCGGATGAGTTCGACCATCGGGTGCGACTCCTCGAGCGAGGCGATGTCGGCAAATGCCAGATCCGCTTGGCCGCTTCGGATCAAGCCCTCGATGTGCGAGATCACCGGTTCGTTGCGCAGCTCGACATTGATGTTCGGCCAATCTGCGCCGAAGCGGGCAAGCGTCGGGGGCAGGAGCCGCGAGCTGGCCGACTGAAAGGTGCCGACCCGCAAAACCCCTGCATCACCGGCCGCAAGGGCATCGAGGTCGGCCTTCGCGGCGGCGAGCCGGGCGACGATGTGGCCGGCGTGATCGAGTAACACCTTGCCGGCCTCGGTGAGGGAAACGGGGCGAGGCCCGCCCGGTCGCTCGACCAGCCGATGCCCGACTGCCCGCTCGAGCGCGGAGATCTGCTGGGAGATGGCGCTCTGGGCGTATCCGAGTCGGGTTGCGGCCTGCGAGAACGATCCCGTCTGGGCGACTGCTTCCAGAGCGACCAGGTGACGCACCTCGACTCCAACGGGTAGATCATGTTCTCCGATGGACTTCAGCATTTATATCTATTTCCCTTATTGATCTGATTGGACGATACTACGGTACAACTTCGATTCTGGGAGGTGATCATTATGGCAGGTTTGGTCCTCATCGCACTGCTCGTGGGAGCCGCACTGGCCCCGCGTTTCGGCGTCGACTCACGCCCAGGTTTCTCCGGCCGCCCCGACTGGCGTCCTCGCGGCGGCTGACTTTCTCCGGCACCCTCCGCCGGAGTCCTTCGAGCTGCTGCCTGGGCCGCAGGCAGCAGATTTCCCCGAGGAGGGGACAAAGCTCGACTGCGTCGAAACCGAGACGCATGTCGCACCCCTCTGGCATGTTGTCTCAATGGATGCTCGATTCGGCACCATTGCGGCAATTGCCGCCTCTCAACACTCGGTGGTCTCGTTGGCCCAGCTCGAAAGAAGCGACGTTTCACGCTCGCTCCGTCACCACTGGATACACGATGGCCTGCTCGTTCGGCTGGGGCCGCGCTCGTTCACTGTCGCGGGATCGGCACCGACATGGTGGCAAGCGCTAGTGGCCGGGTTCTTCGACGTTGATGGCCGAGGGTACGTGGCTGGCCGCTCGGCGGCGCGGCTGTGTGGGCTTGACGGCTTCGCCGGTGACCACGTCGAGTTCTTGGTCCCCCGAGCGCATCGCGGCCTGCGGTGCTCCGGTGTAGTCCGCTCGACCGCGCGGGCGATCGGCCCGCAAGATCTGCAGACAATCGGGTGCATGCGGGTAGTGCGCGCCGAGCGTTTGATCCTCGATTCGCCCTTGTTCGGGTTCTCGCGTGAGGAAACAGAAAACGCGATCGATTCGGCCATTCGGAAGCGGCTCATCGCTGAGGAGCGGCTTCGATCGAGGGCACTCGAGCGACACAGACAAGCAATCAACGGTGGCCGGATCCTGCTTGACGCGCTCGTCGATAGCGGGGGAGAGAGCCGGTTGGAGCGGTGGCTTTTGCGCGTTGTCCGCGAGGCCGGTATCGCTCGTCCGATCCTGCAGAAGACCTTCCGATCCGACAATCGCACTGTCGCTCGAGTCGACGCATTCTTTCCTGGTGGCCTGGTCGTGGAAGTGGCCGGGCACGGCACTCACTCCAGCAGACTCCAGCGCCAGCGTGATGCACAGCGTCATACCGAGCTCACACTGCGCGGACTGAGAGTGCTCACGTTCACTTACGAAGATGTTCGCGATCGACCGATGTGGGTGATCGCCCAATTGCGAACAGCCCTCGCCCTACCCGCGGCCTAAGGACACGCAGGCGGTCAATGTCCCCGAGGTGGGGACAAAGTCTGCCGGCGACGGGGTGGGTAGGTGCTGGATCAGATAAAACGGGGAGTCGTGGCGAAGCGAGAGCGCACTCCGGTGCCCAAGGGGTACTGGACGATCTGGACCACGGTGGCTCTCGATCTCATCGGGTTCGGCATCATCGTGCCGATCCTCGGCCGCTACGCCGAGCGCTTCGGTGCGTCCGGCCTCACGGTGGGATTCCTGTTCGCATCGTTCTCGCTGGCCCAACTGCTGTGTGCACCGTTGCTCGGGCGACTGTCGGATCGCATCGGCCGCAAGCCCGTGATCATCATCTCGCTCATGGGCACCGCCGTCGGCAGCTTCATCACCGGCGCAGCAGGCGTGCTGTGGTTGCTGTTCGCCGGCCGCATCGTCGACGGCGCGTCGGGCGGCAGCCTGTCGGTCGCCCAGGCAGCCGTCGCCGATCTGGCGCCCGAGGCGGAACGGCCGCGGTTGATCGGGCTGCTCGGCGCGGCGTTCGGTGTTGGCTTTGTGCTCGGCCCGGCGATCGGCGGCCTGGCCGCGCTGGGCGGTCCGCATGTTCCGTTCTACGTCGCCGGTGTTCTGGCAACCATCAACGCGATTGCCGCAATCGTTCGACTGCCGGAAACTCATCAGGCCGGCGATCGCGTCCGCCACCACGGGCTGACTGCGCCCTTGTCCCCTGTGTTGCGCCGCCTGGCCGTTGTCGGCTTCGTCACTGTCGTCGCCTTCACCGCCTTCGAGGCGACGTTCTCGTTGTTCGGCGATCGCCGCTTCGGGTTGACCGAGGCCTCGTCGGCAGCTGTCTTCCTCGGTGTCGGGCTGGTGCTCGTGCTGATCCAAGGCGGGGCCTACGGGCACCTCGTGAAACGGTACGGCACACAACGGCTGTTCGCCGCGGGCCTCATGCTGCTGGTCGCCGGCCTCGCCGTCACTGCGGTCGCCAAAGTGTGGCCAGTGTTGATCATCGCCCTCTTGTTGCTGTCCCTCGGCCAAGGCGTCGCGTCACCCTCGATCACCTCACTCGTCACCGAGCATGCTCCACGCGAGCGCCGTGGTGAGGCGTTGGGCTTCCAGCAATCGGCAAACTCCGTGGCGCGCGTCGCCGGGCCTCCGGCAGCCGGTGCGCTGTTCGATCGCGTCGGAATCTGGAGCCCATATGTGGGCGGCGCTGTGCTGTGCGCGGCAGCCGTCGGCCTCGTTGTGACATGGGGCCTGCACCAGGTGCCGGAACTGGTGCCGGCCGGCTGCGAGAATGTCCGGATCAGTGACTGACATGCTCGAACACCGCGCCCTCGACCGGCTGGCCGACTTCGAAGCCCGCTGGCTCTCGGATTCACGGCCAACCCGCCGCGACCCGTCGCCGATGGGCTATCAGCCAGGCCTCGACGGGTTGCGGGCCATTTCCGTCATTGCGGTCATCTTGTACCACGCCGGTTTCGGATGGATGCACGGCGGGTTCCTCGGTGTCGAGGTGTTCTTCGTCGTCTCCGGCTTCCTCATCACGTCGTTGCTCCTCGAGGAGAAAGAAGCCAGCGGTCGCGTGCGGTTGCCGCAGTTCTGGATGCGCCGCGCCCGGCGGTTGCTGCCGGCGCTGTTCAGCGTGCTCATCGTCATCGGCGTGTGGGTGGCGTTGTTCGGCAGCGCCCAGCAGCAATCCGACCTGCATCGCGACTACCTGCCAGGAATCTTCTACTTCGCCAACTGGGGGCAGATCCTCGGTGGCGCTCAGTACTTCGGCAACTTCTCACCGCTGCGTCACCTGTGGAGCCTGGCGGTCGAAGAGCAGTGGTACTTGATGTGGCCGATCGCCTTCGTTCTGCTCACGCGACACAAGCGGAGCAACAGTTCGATCGGGCGATCTGTGCTCGCCGTCGCGGTCGGCGTGATGGTGCTCACGTGGTGGCTGGCCGCTCCGACCGAATTGACCTCCGACCGCGTCAACCTGCTGTACCTGTCGACGTTCACGCGCTCGAGTGGCCTGTTGCTGGGTGCCGGCGCCGCGTTCCTGTGGCGACCGTGGAAGGCGAAGAACGCCGCGTCGAGTCGCGCCGGCACGGTGTTGAGCATCGCCGGCCTGGCAGCCACGGCACTGTTGCTGTACGCGTTCAGGGTCGTGCACCTCACCGATCGATCGATGTACCGGTGGCAATTGGCATCGGTCTCGATCCTGTCGCTCGTGGCGATAGGTGTGGTCGTTCATCCAGCAGCGCGTGGGGCGCGGTCGATCTTCGGATCGCGAGCGCTGGTCGCTCTCGGCAAACGCTCCTACGGGGTGTACCTGTGGAGTTGGCCGATCTCCGTGCTGTGCGGCGCCTTCGACGGAACGTGGACCCGGTTCATCTGGGCAATGTCGGTGACCGTCGTGGTGTCCGAGTTCTCGTACATCTACATCGAGACACCGATCCGCAAGGGTGCCCTGCGGAGATGGTTCGATCGCCGGCACGACGCCGAGTGGTCGACCCGTACGATTGCGGTCGGCGTCGTCGCCACCGTGTTGATCGCCTCGCTCGCTGCCTTCTTCTCGACGGTTCAGCGGTTCGATCGGGCGGCCGGCGGTGCCGCTGTCGCCATCGACCTCTCGAAGGTGGAGACTGCACCCGGCGTCACGCCGACAACCCTGGGTACCGCGAGTCCGACGTCTGCGGCCGGTGCTGTCGCAGCGACACCTACCAGCTCGGTGCCACCGGCGGTGAGTGTTGCGCCCGTGCAACCTGCAGGCCCGGCTCGGCTGGTGATCGTCGGCGACTCGCAGGCGCACGCGCTTGCCATCAACCTGCCTTCCGGCATCGAGAGCGCATTCACCATCAGTGATGGTTCCGTCGACGGGTGCAGCGTGTACGACAGCGGCAAGGTGCGATCCAAGCGAGCCGGCTTCAATCGATCGTTCGCCGACTGCGGTGGTTGGGAGGACAAGTGGGGCAAGGCGGCGACGAAGGCCCGTGCCCAGATAGCGCTCGTCGTGCTCGGGGCATGGGATGTGTTCGATGTCGAGGTCGACGGCAAGCTGATCCCGTTCAACACGCCCGCCGCCGATCAACGCTTTGTCGACAACCTCGGCAAGGGCATCGCCGCTGTGCATGCCGCCGGTGCCAAGGTCGCATTGCTGGAGGTCGCGTGCATGCGTCCCCAAGATGTCAAGGGCGCGGGGGTGCCTGCACTTCCCGAGCGCGGCGACGATGCCCGCGTCGCTCACCTCAACGCCCTGCTTCGCCAGGTCGCCGCCACCGACCCGGCCAACACCTCGTTCGTCAGCGGTCCAACCGAGTGGTGCACCGACCCGTCGATCGCTACCAATCTGGGGTACCGATGGGATGGGGTGCACGTCTACAAACCAGGTGCCAAGTTGATCTACGAAACGATCTCGCCCGCACTTCTGGCGATCCCCAGGGGTTGACAGATCCCGGTTACCCACGGGTATAGTTACCCGTAGGTAACCTACGGACGGGGAGTGGATGACATGGTTGACTTTGCCCTCAACGAAGACCAACTTCAAATTCAGAAGTGGGTGCATGATTTCGCCGAGGACGTGATCCGGCCCGCCGGCCACGAATGGGACGAGCGTGAGGAGTTCCCCTATCCAATCGTCCAGCAAGCGGCGGAGATCGGCCTGTACGGCTGGGAGTTCCTGATGAACAGCTTCGGCGACCCCACGGGGCTGACGTTGCCCGTGGCGATCGAGGAGTTGTTCTGGGGAGATGCCGGCATCGGCCTGGCGATCATGGGGTCGGCGCTGGCAGCTGCCGGGATCAGTGGGAACGGTACACCCGAGCAAGTCGTGGAATGGATCCCGCAGTGCTACGGCGATGCTCAGAAGCTGGCACTCGGCGCTTTCTGCGTCAGCGAGCCCGACGCCGGCTCGGACGTGTCGTCGCTGCGCACCCGCGCCGTGTACGACGAAGCCAACGACGAATGGGTGTTGAACGGCACGAAGGCGTGGATCAGCAACGGTGGTATCGCCGACGTGCACGTGGTGGTCGCCGCTGTCGATCCGGCGCTGAAGGGCCGCGGCCAGGCGTCGTTCATCGTCCCGCCGGGCACGAAGGGTCTCAGCCAAGGTCAGAAGTACAAGAAGCACGGCATCCGGGCATCGCACACGGCCGAGGTCGTTCTCGTCGATTGCCGCGTGCCGGGTCGTTGCCTGCTCGGCGGCAAGGAGAAGCTCGACGCCAAGCTGGCGCGGGCGCGCGAGCTGGGGCACAGCGGCGAGAAGCAGCCGGCGATGACCACGTTCGAGGCCACTCGTCCCGCTGTTGGTGCGCAGGCTCTCGGCATCGCTCGTGCCGCCTACGAATTCGCCCTCGCCTACGCCAAGGAGCGCAAGGCATTCGGCAAGCCGATCGTCATGCATCAGGCGATCGCCTTCAAGCTGGCCAACATGGCAGTCGAGATCGATGCTGCGCGGCTGTTGATCTGGCGCGCTGCCTGGCTCGCCCGCAATGGCGGTTTCAAGAACGGCGAAGGATCGATGAGCAAGTACAAGGCCTCGGAGGTCGCTGTACGAGTGACCGAGGATGCGATCCAGATCCTCGGCGGATACGGCTACATCCGCGACTACCCCGTCGAGCGCTGGCACCGCGACGCCAAGATCCACACGATCTTCGAAGGCACCAGCGAGATCCAGCAGTTGGTGATCGCTCGAGCGATCTCTGGGATGCGGATCGAGTAGCACGCTACCAGGTACGACGCGGGCCGCGGGTGGCCGAGTTCGAAATCACCCGTGCGATGCGCCAACCCGCTGCGGTCCCCCCTGGTCGGAGTTCGTGGACAGGTTTCTGGACAAGTTCGTGGACGGAATCTGGACGAG
>DATAJN010000659.1:0-5983 GCA_036262105.1 Ilumatobacteraceae bacterium | reverse complement strand
CCCTGGCATCCATCAGGCGCCCCGGCAGCCATCGTCACGACGTTGGCAACCGTGCCTGGCGAAGCGGTTGCTCCGGCGGGCACCACGATGCTCAAACCCGAGGCGCTCACCACAGAAACGTTGGCCGCCGGGCAGTTCGTCTGATCGCTCGACGTGATCGACCCAGGAGTCATTGACGTGAACGTCACCGGATAGGGGTTGGTGTTGGCCGACGTGAAGTACAGGTCGCCCTGTGTGAAGCCGGGGTACAGATCGGCCGTTCCCGATGACGCCGACACCGTGATGGTCTGCGCCGTCAGAGCCTTGGCTCCGGAACTGCCGCTGCCGGTCGATGTCCACAGCGCATAGGCTGCGGCACCGACCAGGGTCAAGGAAACACCAAGTAGTGCTGCCAGCTTGTATTTGCTGAGTCTCATTCGAGCCACCTCGTTCTCGCCCAGCTCTCCCGCCGAGCGCCTCTCATGCGCAACGGGTGTTGCGCCAGTTCAAGTTCGGCAAAACTTGCGTGACACTTGAGAGTTCTCTGACGATTTGACGACCACCGATCGCATTCCGGACCAGCGATTCGAGCGGGGATGTTCGTTGCCCCTGAGCACCGTTCGGTACCCGTGGTCGCCGAACGATAAGGCCGCGATAGGGCCGCGAATTCTCGGATAGTTATGGACAGCAGGCGCTTTTGGCCAAGGGAGATATCCGTTATGCTGCCATTTTCTGAGGGAGCGGGTGACGGGAATCGAACCCGCATAGCCAGCTTGGAAGGCTGGAACTCTAGCCATTGAGCTACACCCGCGATGTTGGGACCGGGAGCTTATCCCGACTCCCGGGCGACCGCTGGAGGCGAAATGGGCGCCGGCGGACCGAATCGCCGACAGCGGTTGGGTTGATTGGTTCCCACCGAACCCACAACTGTCCGCTGGGCCGTTCCGGCCCGACTGGGCCACAATGGGAACATGTACGCCCAGAACATCCTCTCTGCCAATCTTGTACCCAGCGTGCCGGACGACGAGCCGGCGCAAACGCTGTGGGAATGGGGCTACGACGGCGTCGAGGTCGGGATCTGGGAGTGCCAGCCCGGCGAGATCGTCGGCGCGACGGGCGACTACGACGAGATGATGTGCATGGTCTCGGGTCGGGTCACGGTGGCGCATGCAGACGGTGAGTTCGACATCGCTCCAGGAACCCTTTGGGTCACGCCACGTCACTGGGAGTCGATATGGACCGTGCATCAGACCGTGCGCAAGTTGTACGTGATCGACAACCGACCGGGTCAACCTGCCCCCGCCGCCCACCTCGCCAACGCCCACACCATGCCACTCGGTCTTTCCGTGCCACGGTCCAATCCGATCAAGGGTGAACCACACGAATCGACTGCTGAACTGTGGGTGCACAACGGCTTGAACGTCGGTGTGTGGGAGGCCACGTTCGGCAGTTTCCCTGCGAGTCGTGACGGTTACGACGAAGTGTTCATCTGCCTCTCGGGCCGAGCGACGATGACCGGCAGCGACGGCGTGCGCTACGACCTGTCACCCGGGTCGGTCCTCTTCACGCCTGCCGGGTTCACCGGTCGCTGGGATGTCAGCGAGACGTTCCGCAAGGTCTATTGCATCATCAAACGGTAGGAGGATGAGCGCCGCAATGGGTGCAGGCTCGGCGCAAGTTTCCCGTGAGTAGGCTCATGCCAGTGGATCTGGTAACGACACTTCCGGCCCGGTGGTACACCGACCCCGACGTATTCGAGCGCGAACGGCGGCCGATCTTCGGCTCTACGTGGGTGCACATCGCCTACGACCATCAACTGCGCCGTCCCGGTGACTACGTCGCCGAGAACCTCGCCGGTTGGCCGATCTTCGTCCGTCGCAACGAGGATCGCGGTCTCGCCGGGTTCTACAACCTGTGCCCGCATCGCGCCGGGCCGATCGTGTGGGATGGCGAGGGCCATCAGGCGAACCTCGTCTGTCGCTACCACGGCTGGGCGTTCCGCGACAACGGCTGCCTGCTCAACGCCCGCGACTTCGGGGGCGAGCTGCCCGGCCAGATGGACCTCCCGAGGATCCAGGTCGAGTCGTGGCGCGGCATGGTGTTCGTCTGCCTCGACCCCGACGTCGCCCCGTTGCACGAATGGCTCGGTGCCTTCCCGGGTGAAGTTGCCGACGTGCCCCTCGAGTCGTATCGCTTCCACACCCGCAGCGTGCGCAACGTTGCCTGTAACTGGAAGACGTACGGCGACAACTTCATGGAGGGCTACCACCTACCCACCGTGCATCCGGCGATGAGCCGCGATGCCGACGCCCTGAACTACAAGGTGATCATCAAGGGCGACCGACGCTGGAACATCCACGTCATGCCGCCACGCGACGAGTCGACGTTCGGTGTGTTCGGTTGGTTCTGGCCGACCTTCGCTTTCGATGTCTTCCCGGGCGGCTTTGCCGTCGAGCGATGGTTGCCGCGCGGCCACAGCCATTCTGACCTGATCTTCGAGTACTTCTTCGCCGACGACACCCAGCACGATGTCGAGGCGATCATCAAGTTCAGCGAGCAGGTGGCCGACGAGGATGCCCGCGTCTGCGAGCACGTTCAGCGCAACCTCAGCTCCGGCAACTACGACGTCGGTGTGCTGAGCCCGAAGTGGGAGGAAGGCATTCGCGTCTTCCACGAGTTGGTGCGCGAGGCGGTCGGCCCGCTCGACTGAAGTCCGATGTAACAGGGCCAAAGGGCCCTACTTCTCGATCTGGCACGGTCTCACACTGTCGGAAACCGTCAGGACCTTTCGCGGCTTCTCAACTCGAGGTTTGGAGTGACGATGACTATGACGGCAGTTCTGAACGACGAACTCGTGTTCGACATGGGTCCCGATGGGCTGGTCAAGGCGCCGACAGGCGTCAAGGGTCTCGACGAGGTCACGAGCGGCGGTCTTCCGAAAGGGCGAACCACGCTGATTGCCGGTGGCCCCGGTTCCGGCAAGACGCTTCTCGGCGTCGAGTTCCTCGTACACGGCGCGCTCGACTACGGCGAGCCCGGTGTCTTGCTGGCATTCGAGGAATCAGCGGACGACCTGTCAGCCAACGTTGCCTCCCTCGGGTACGACCTGAATCGGATGCGAGCCGAACGCTTGTTGGTGATCGATTCGTTCCGGCTCGACGGTCAGTCGCCCACCGAATCCGTCGCGGATTACCTCGGAGGGCTGTTCATCCGCCTCGATTGTGCAGTGGATTCCATCGGGGCGAAGCGGGTGATGCTCGACTCGATCGATGTGCTGTTCGACGCTCTCGACGATGTCGCCTCGATTCGGGCCGGATTGACCCGATTGTTCCGCTGGTTGAAAGAACGAGATCTGACCGCTGTGGTGACTGGTGAGAAGGGCTCGGGTCTCATCACCCGCCTCGGTATCGAGGAGTACGTCTCGGACTGCGTGATCACTCTCGATCACCGTGCACACGACCAGATCTCGACGCGCCGACTGCGGGTCGTGAAGTATCGCGGTTCGGCCCACGGCACGGACGAGTTCCCGTTTCTCATCACCAACGAGGGAATCGTCGTACTTCCCCTGACCTCGCCGCAGCTTGACCACGAGGCATCGACCGCGCGGATTTCGACCGGACTCACCCGTCTTGATCACATGCTCGGTGGAGGGTTGTTTCGCGGCACGAGCGTGCTGGTGAGTGGAGAGGCCGGAACGGGCAAGACGACGCTGGCGGCCAAGATCGTTCAGAGCGCATGCGAGCGTGGCGAGCGCGCTGTGTTCGTATCGTTCGAGGAGTCACCGGCGCGATTGGCGTTGCACATGGCGTCAGTCGGCCTGGATCTGAACCGCTGGGTCGACGAGGGTTTGCTGTGCCTTTGGGCCGCACGGCCGACGGCACATGGGATCGAGATGCACCTGGCGTCGTTGCTGCAAATGATCGACCAGTTCCATCCGTCCATCGTCGCGCTCGACGCCATGACCAGCCTTGCCAACAGTGGTGTCGCCGGTGACGCAACGTCACTCATCACCCGCGAGGTCGATCTCCTGCAGTCTCGAGGAATCACATCCGTGATGACGGAGTTGACACGCGTCGGCGCGAAGAACGGCGATGCGGGGGTGTCGTGGCTGATGGACACGTGGCTGGTCCTTCGCAACATAGAGACCAACGGTGAGCGAAACCGTCTGCTGTTCGTGCAGAAGTCCCGCGGCACTGCTCATTCGAATCAAGTGCGCGAGTTCGTCCTCAAAGACACGGGCATCGAGTTGCTCGACGTATCCGTGGGGCCGGATGGCGCCGTTCTCGGCTCCGCCCGTCTCGTCCAGGAGGCCGAGAAGCGCTTGGCGGCAGTCCTGCGGTTGGATGACATCAACCGACGCCGAGATGAGCTCGAGCGACTGGAATCCGCAGGCGTGCTTCGGGCTGGCGTGACCCAAACGAACGAAGATGCCATGGGCGCCCATCGATGGGCTGACGATGACTGAGCTGATCGCAGGATCCCTGCGGCGCTCGCCGCGCACACCGACGACATCGTCCACAGCCTGAGACGGGCCGATTGGTCGCCGACCAGAAGTGGTGGCGGCCGACTACGTTGGCGCGAACGGAGGCTGAACGATGACAATGGTGATACCAACCACTTCGCACTGGGGCGCATACGGAATGCGTGTCGTGGACGGCGAGGTCGTGGAGCTGGTTCCACATCCCGCCGACCCAGATCCATCACCGTTGCTGGGTGGCGTGGCCAGCGCAGCGCGTCACCGCACACGAGTGCTGCGACCAGCCATTCGACGTGGCTGGCTCGAGAACGGTCCGGGGCCAAGCGACCTTCGCGGGCGCGAGGAGTTCGTCGAGGTGAGCTGGGACGAAGCGGTCGAAGCCGTGGCGACCGAGTTGGATCGAGCCCGCGCCGCGCACGGCAACGAAAGCATCTTCGGCGGCTCGTACGGATGGGCGAGTGCCGGGATCTTTCACCACGCCCAAACGCAACTGCAGCGCTTGCTCAACCTCATCGGCGGATACACGCGATCGATCAACTCCTACAGCAACGGCACGTCGGTCGTGTTGTTGCCGCACCTCGTCGGTAGCGCCGAAGAGGTGATGCGCCAGCCGACGTCGTGGCCGACCATCATCGAACACACCGACTTGGTCGTGGCCTTCGGCGGAATACCTGCGAAGAACGTGTTCGTGACACCGGGAGGGATGACCGAGCATCGCACGCGCGACTACCTCGACCGTGCCGCAGCGCGAGGCGTCGAATTCGCGCTGGTCAGTCCGGTGCGCAACGATCTGCCGCCCCAGATCCCGTCGACGTGGTATCCCATCGTGCCCGGCACGGACGTGGCATTGATGCTTGCACTTGCACATACCTTGCTGGTCGAGAGCCTGGCCGACCGCGAGTTCCTCGCCCGCTACACGTCGGGTGCCGACATCTTCGAGTCGTATGTGCTCGGCACCAGCGACGGGGTGCCGAAGACGGCTGAATGGGCAAGCACCCGATGCGAGATCCCGGCCGACGACATCCGCCAGCTGGCACGACACATGGCCGCGGTGCGCACGTTGGTGACGGTCACCTGGTCGCTGCAGCGCATTCCACACGGTGAGCAGCCTGTGTGGGCGGGGCTCGCGCTGGCGGCGCTACTGGGGCAGATCGGCCTGCCTGGTGGCGGTTTCGGTCACGGCTACGGATCGATGGGCGACGTCGGATCCGTCGGCCCCTCGATCGGTTTGCCACACTTCTCGAAGGGTGGCAACAAGGTCCGAACGTTCATCCCGGTGGCGCGCATTGCCGACATGTTGCTGTCGCCCGGCGAGGAGTTCGCGTACGACGGCGGCACGTACACCTACCCCGACATCCGGTTGGTGTATTGGGCCGGTGGCAATCCGTTCCATCACCATCAAGACCTCGACCGCCTTCGTCGGGCACTCGGCAAAGCCGACACGGTCATCGTCAACGAGCCGTACTGGACGTCGATGGCTCGGCACGCCGACATCGTCTTGCCCACCACCATTCCGATGGAGCGGGA
>DATAJN010000658.1:0-4571 GCA_036262105.1 Ilumatobacteraceae bacterium | reverse complement strand
CAAGAAGTTCACGACGATGTTCGAGCCGATCATGATCATCTTCGTGGGCCTCATCGTCGGGTTCGTTGCGGTCGCCCTCGTCCAAGCCATGTACGGCGTCCTTGACGGAGCGAAGGGCGCGACCTGACAGGCGCTCCTGCCGGTCAGCGGCGCAGGAAGATGTCGATGCACCGCTGACCGATGAACACCGCCACGATCGTGCCGAGCGCAAGGAACGGTCCGAACGGCACCGCAGTCTTCCGGCCGGCGCGGCCGGCGGCCATCATCGCCACGCCGACCACAGCGCCGGCGAAGAAGCCGAGAAACAGACCAACGCCGACGAAGCCGGGGTTGAGCCATCCGAGGTAAGCGCCGAGCAACGGCGAGAGTCGAACGTCGCCGTCGCCCATGCCACCACGGCTGGCGATGTAGACGAGCCCCATGAAAGCCAGGGCGAGCCCGGCACCGAGCAGCATCATCCACATGCGGCGCGGCTCGTGGCGCACCAGCGCCGCGAGGCAGAGCAGTGGGACACCGATGGCTGCCGTCACGTAGATGATCTGCCTCGGCAGGCGCTTGGTGCGGAGGTCGATCCAGCTCAGACCAATCAGGCCGGCACCCAATACACAGAACGCCGGCAGCGCCCAGTCCAGCCCGAACCTCCATGCGAACAAACCGAACAGCAAGCCCGTTAGCAACTCAAGGATCAGCGGTTCCGTGCCGATATCCGTATGACACCGGCGGCATCTGCCTCGCAGTGCGAGCCAGCTGAACACCGGAACCAAGTCTCGGAAACCAAGGCGCAGGCCGCAGTTTCCACACGCCGAACCAGGGGCGACGATCGATGCGCCACGAGGCACGCGATCGACAACCACGGTGAGGAATGAACCCAGCAACAAGCCGTACGCGGCGGAGATAGCAATCGTCATAAGTAGTAGAGCCACTCCTCGGGGCGGCGGGCAACACGGGAGGCTAGTCCGATGTTCAATCCAGATCAGATGTTGATCACTTTGCTGCAGGCAACTGTCGCGGCGGGGGCAAGCGACTTGCACCTCTCTGTGGGACGCCCGCCGACCGCTCGCCGAGACGGCGTTCTGGTGCCGTTCGAGGGCGTGCACGTCCTCACACCGAACGACACCGAGCGCATCGTGCACTCACTGCTCGAGGACTTTCAGCGCAGGGAGCTCGACGAGGTGCAGCAGGTCGACTTCTCGTTCGGCGTCGAAGGCGTCGGGCGGTTCCGTGCCAACGCC
Source organism: Ilumatobacteraceae bacterium (assembly GCA_036262105.1). Classification (GTDB taxonomy): domain Bacteria; phylum Actinomycetota; class Acidimicrobiia; order Acidimicrobiales; family Ilumatobacteraceae; genus JAENVT01. The sequence goes on along the minus strand of DATAJN010000658.1, from coordinate 3,339 downwards.
TTCAAACAACGCAACACGTATGCGCTGGCCATGCGCGTCGTGCCCTACCGCGTTCGTTCTCTCGAGGAGCTCGGAGCGCCTACGGCGGCGACCGATCTGCTCAATAGGCCGTACGGCCTGGTCCTGGTCGTTGGCCCCACCGGCTCGGGCAAGAGCACGACCTTGGCGGCAATGATCGATCGCATCAACGCCACCAAGCCCCTCCACATCCTCACCATCGAGGATCCGGTCGAGTACCTCCACAGCCACAAGATGTCGATGGTCAACCAGCGCGAAGTCGGCACCGATGTGCAGAGCTTCACCGATGGCCTGCGCAGTGCGCTGCGTGAAGACCCCGACGTCATCCTGCTCGGTGAAATGCGCGACCTCGACTCGATCGCCATCACCCTGACGCTCGCCGAGACCGGTCACCTGGTCTTCGCCACGTTGCACACCAACGACGCCTCACAAGCCCTCGACCGCATCGTCGACGTGTTCCCGTCCGAGCGCCGCGATCAGATCCAGATGATGCTGGCCGGCTCGCTCCAGGGTGTTGTCAGCCAGCGTCTTCTTCCTGCAGAGGGTGGAGGCCGCGTCGCCGCCTACGAGGTGCTCGTTGCCAACGACGCTGTGCGAAACCTCCTCCGGGAAGGCAAGAGCCGTCAGCTGCGCAACACGATGATCTCCGGCCAGCAAGAGGGCATGCAAACCATCGAGATGGACCTGGCCCGCCTCGTGGCCAGCGGAATCATCAGCTTCGACGTGGCTGCAAGCGTGAGCGCTTTCCCCAAGGAGATCATGGCGCAAGCGGCGACGCAGCGTTCGCAGTTGCAGGCCCAGGCGACGGTCGCCGCGGGTCAAGCAGCTTCGACGGGTTCCGGGCAGCTCGTCGGCGTCTGAGGCGCGACGCCCCATGGTTGCCTCCAGACTTCCCTACAAGACACTGGGTGGCATCGTGCCGTGCCCTGGTGGCTGGCTGATCGTGCCGGCGCGCCTGGCTGGCGTGACGGTCAATGTCGAAGAGCCCGAAGTCGTGCGCACCCTCCTTGATGCTCTCGAGTACAAGCCGAAGTTCGAAGCCGCGGCGATCTACGCCCCGGTCAGTTTCTACGAGTTCCCACAAGGTCCCTACCGGCCCTGCGATGCCGAGGCTCGGCAAATGGTTGGCTGGCCTCGCATCGTGGGCATCAAGCCGATGCCCTCGCGTGCTGCCTTGAAGGCCAAGAGCCGGGAAGAGGCTCGTCAGATCGAGCCATGGCTGACCAGCGACGACTTCCGCCGATTCAAGTGGTGGCGAGAGGCCGAACGCGACTTCCAGCCGTTCCACCAGCGCACGTTCTTCGCTGCGCATCCGGATCTGAGCTTCACCAACCTCAACGGTGACCTGCCCGTGACCTCGTCGCCGTATCACCCGGAGGGAGTCGTCGAGCGGATGCACTTGATTCGCGACAAGCTCCCCGGGGTCGAAGATGTCATCATGCGACCGCCACCTGCAGGTGCCGGACAGGTGCACGTCATGCAGGCTTGCGCGCTGATTTGGACTGCACGTCGCGCTGCGGGCCGAGCGATGAGCCGGTTGCCCGCCGATCCCACCTGGGACGACATGGGCATGCGCATGGAACTGGTGCGCTAACTAAGGCACCGGTATCGCCTCGAGCGGGGTGGCGGAGGCCGCCGGTCCCCTCACGAAGGCGAAGACGACCACGCCAGCGGTCACGGCGAGGCGCATGAGGCCCCTGGCGGTATCGGAGGGCACCAGCCAGGTCGGCGCCAGCCCGACGACCACCACGAACGTCGCCCAGGGGAAGCGTCGTCGTTCGATGAGGTCCCACACGAGAACACCGATCACGAGCCCTGGGGTGTAGTAGCTCCATGTCGCCGGATCCGAGGCCAGGCGCACCGCAATCGCCGCGGCAATCACCGACTCCGGCCGGCGACGTAGAGCGAGCACGGCGGCCACGCCCAAGCAGGCGATCAACTGGGCAACGCGCAACCAATCGGGCATCGAATCGCTGGTCACTCCGAACAAGGCAAGTACCGAGTCAGGGGCAACGTTGACCGTTGGACGCAACGCTCGCAGCGAATCGGGCGCGCCGACGATGAACGGCAACCAGGCGAGGGCCGCGACGCTGCCGGCGATGATCGGCGCGCGCAGATCTCGCCAGCGTGTTGCCAAGGTGAGTGGCAGGAAGATGACGCCCCACGGCTTGGCGGCGATGGCGATGCCGATCGCCAGGCCGGCGCTGAGCGGCTTGCCGGCGCGCACTCGGTTCAGCGCAATCACTGCGCAGGTCAGGGTGATGGCGTCGTCGAGGTGGCCGTAGCCGCCCAGCTTTGCCCAGCTGAAGGCTGCCAGACAGCCGCCGACCAGTACGACCAGCTGGAAGTCGATGTCGCTGCGAAACCTCTGGGAGGTGAGCTCACAGAGCCGCACGGCAACGATCCCGAGAGCGGCGCTGACGACAGCGGCGAGCACGAAACCGTCGCGCGGGGTATGGGCGAACAGCCAGGCGAGGAACAGTGACAGTGGACCGGTCTGCACGTCGTGATGGAGGACGTACACGTGCAGCCCCGCCGAACCGAACATCGCCCTGCCGGCGTCGACGAACTGGTCCCAGTCGCCCCTGCCACCCGAGACGATCCCGGCTTCGATCGAGACGAAGATGATGATCGCGTAGCGCCACTGGACGACGCGCTCCAGAGGGTGGTCCAGTTGCACGGCCGCGGTCCTAGCGCGGGTGATGGCTTCCCGGCAAACGCAAAGGAGCCGGGCCCGAAGGCCCGGCTCCTCAGACTGTGACTGATCCGAGGATCAGAAGTTCATGCCTACGCAGTCGCCGGTAGGTGCGCCGGCAACCGAGTAGCTGGCGATCGCCGGGCTACCAACAGTGGTGAGCGTGACGACAACCTTGGTGGAAGCCGCGTGCAGCAGACCGGCGTCAACGAGAGCCTGCTGGCTGGCGGTGTAGACACCTGTGTTGGCGCTGAAGGCCTCTTCGGCTGTCTGCACTGACTTGGCGTCCGACTGGCAAGCGCTGGTCTTGCCCTTGTTGGTGATACCGGTCACCGCGAACACCGTGACGGTGGCCAAGATGCCCAGGATGACGATGACGATCAGCAGTTCAACGAGCGTGAAGCCCTTGTTCTGCTTGGTCTCTTCAACTTCGATGTGGTTTTCCATATTCGCGTTCCTCCCGCTTTAGGGTGTCAATCCACGTTGTGAACGCCTTTGGACGATCCCGCAAGCGCATCTAGATGATCGGAGCGACCCAGCGATTCCTTGAGAGGAATATTTGCAAGCATTTCTCAAGCGGATTCGGCTCGAGAGTCAAGTCCGACGTCCGGCGTGCCGATAAATGC
>DATAJN010000657.1:0-2852 GCA_036262105.1 Ilumatobacteraceae bacterium | reverse complement strand
GCCTTACACCGTTGACCGTCGTGCACGCGCGTCAGGACAACGCCGGGCCTGGAGCAGCGCGCAACCACGGCGCTCAGTTGGCGCGAGGTCGCCTGGTGCTCTTCATCGACGACGACATCGTGGCTACCCCGACGTTGGTCGAGCAACACCTCCGAGCCCACGGTGACTCGACGTTTTCCGTGGTCATCGGGCCGATGTCGAATGCGCCGGGCTTCAAGTACAGCCCGTGGGTGGCTTGGGAACAGGCCAAGCTCTACAAGCAGTATCGAGCGATGCACGACGGCGTGTACGCCGCGTCGTTTCGTCAGTTCTACACCGGCAACGCGTCCCTGCCCCGGGAGCTGTTCTTCAGGGCCGGTGGCTTCGACACCACATTCCGTCGCGCCGAAGACATCGAGTTGTCATACCGCCTCGATCAACTCGGCGCGACATTCGTCTTCGATGAGACCGCGATCGCCTACCATTTCGCAGAGCGCTCGTTCGCCTCGTGGATCGCCGCGGCGGATGCGTACGGCCGCAACGATGTCACGTTCGCTCGCGATCACGATCAGCACTGGTTGTTACCGGCAATGGCTACCGAGTTCAAGGAGCGCAGCGTCTTCACGCGGGTTCTGGTCCGAGCGTGCTTGACGAGGCCACGTCTGGGGACGGTCGCGGCCCGCTCGCTCCGAGCCATCGGAGTAGCGCCATGGATGATTCCGAGAGTTTCGAGCTTGGCGTTGAGCGGTCTCTACGGACTCACCTACTACCGCAGCGCCGGAACCGAGTACGGCGACACTGCCGAGTTCCGAGCCATGTTGTGCGCGCGTTAGTTCGTCTCCAGCGTCCGCACCACGCGAGCTGGCACGCCGGCCACCATCGTGTTGGCGGCCACCGGCTTGTTGACGACGGCTCCCGCGGCAACGATCGCGCCCGGCCCGATCGTGACCCCTGGTAGCACCGTCGTTCTGGCGCCGATCCAGGCGCCGTCGCCGACGACTACCGGGAGACCTACCAGGGGACCGGCGCGGTACTGGGATGGCCCCAGTTCGTGAGTGTTGGTCAGGATCATCACCCCTTGACCCAGCGCGACGTTGTTGCCGATCGTGATCGCCGCAGACGCATCGAGCACGCACGAGTCGTTGATCCAACAATTCGCGCCGATCTGGATTCGGCGCGCCGGCCGCCCTCCCCCGTGCACCGACAAGGTTCCACCGATCGTCGTGCCGGGTCCGATCGCCACGCCGGCGAGGCGGAGGATCTTCGTCCTCAGCCGATTCCCGACGAGGGGTGGAATGAAGCCGATCACCAATCGCCCGATCACGAAACGCGGGTCGAAGTTGGCGACCTCCTCGCGAAGGTCGTGTTCGAGGGTCACGGCATCACGATACGTGAACGAGTTGCAACCTCGCCGACGTCAGCCGGCCGATGCCTCGAAGATCAGCACCCAGTCGGTGTCGCCGGCGGAATTCTTGCCCGGCGTCTTGAAGGGAGCCGAGGCCGGACGAAATGACCCATCGGTGGGGTCGAACCACCGCGCCGTGGACCCGGACAGCAGCTTGGTTTGGTCGAAGGTGAGCGTGCGTTCGGTGGGCGTATAGGCAATTGCCAGGGCGCCATCCGGCGTCATGGCAGCCGTTGCATAGTCGTTGTCCAGCACATCGCCTGTTGACGAATACGTGCCCATGTCGCCCTGAAGGAACGCGTGCGATTGGTCAGGTACGAGGTCTTGCCACGGCAAGCCCTTCAAAAACTGCTCGACGTATTCGAGCTGGGCGACAGCGGGCGTGTTGAGATGCTGTATCCAGTTGTTCTTCTGCAGCCCCCATGTGTAGTGGTTGCCGTAGACCTGCCCGGTAGCGCCGGAGAGCGCGGTCCACCATTCTTGGCGTCGCAGTGTCACGTCGGTCGACGGCGGCCCGCCGTCGTTGTTCTCTTGTTCGTAGTTCGCCTCGACCATCAGCACCGGCTGCGTCGGCGACGAATTGAGCGCTCGGAGGACGACGTCGTAGGTCGGGGCGTAGCTGTACGCCGTGGCGATGTCGATGAGCGGTGGCCACAACGGGTCGTCGAACGAAGTCGACACGTTGGGATTGAGCTCGACGGTCTGGAGTTGTTGCGGAGCGCCGGCTCTGATGCCCTTCGAGAGCGCGACTTCGACGGGATCGTAGGGGGGCCATTGATCGATCTGGTAGTCGTTGCCCAGCATCCAGATGATGTTGGGAGCTTCCTTGTAGCGCTGGCCGAGGAACTCCCCGAAGCCGCGGCTCTTGTCGATGCCGTTGTCTTTGAGCAAGTCGCGGAAGCTTCCGGTCTCGGCGGGATCGAGCAACAGGGTGATGCCATGGCGTGCCGCGATCTGCACCATGGTGTCCATCCGGGCGAAGTAGTCGGGGTTCGGTGTGGAAAGGTCGCCCTCGCTGAGGAACGGCCTGATCCCGTCGCACGTGCGGGCGTCATGGGCGCCCCACGTGTACGGACCGCAGATCAGATTCACCCACGTGGCGTTGAAGCCTTTCTTCTGCCGATCAGCGAAGAAGAAGTCCATGTCCTGAGTAGTCAGGTGAGCGGAAAGGCACTGGGGGGAGTCGCCAATGACCATGTACGGTGCGCCGGTCTGGTCGACCAGATACCGCCCGTTCGCGCTCGCCGCTACCGGGAACGCCAATGACTCGGCCGTCTTCGCCGCGGTCGTAAACGGTGCACTGGCGTCGGTTGCCCCAGGCGTTGATGATGTCGGCCCGGCGCCGGCGAGGTTCGGGTCGGGGCAATGCGCGCTTGCCGACGCGGTGCAGGCGACTGCGCTGACCGCCGACACAGACACCAAGGCCAATGCCAGAGCAACCCGAGCAAACCGTCCGTCCATTTCGCCC
>DATAJN010000656.1:0-16387 GCA_036262105.1 Ilumatobacteraceae bacterium | reverse complement strand
CTGCGCGGCTGGCAAACCCCATTCGGAGCAAGGCCAAGCAGAGAGGATGGGCTGCCCGTCCAGCCGGTTCGCCGGCTACCTCTCGGGTAGGCCGCCTAGAGGGATGGTCACCGGCGCTCCGGCGTCACAGAATCCCGCTTATAGGCCGACTCACCGTCACCACCTCCTTGGACTAGCTGGTATAGTGCCTCTAACCAGGTCTTTTACGTGCTAATCCGTGTCAGGCTGTGCCAGTCTGTATTGCTCGGTAGTCCTCAATTCTGAGGACTGATTGAGGACCTGAGGACTGATTGAGGACTGAACGGCCCGGATCGAGGGCCTCAAGGAGGGCCGATGGCGAGCATCGACAAGCGTCCGAACGGCGGGTACCGCGCTCGCTGGCGGGAGCACCCCGGCGGTCCGCACCAGACGCGCCAATTCGCTCGGAAGGTCGACGCTGTGCGATTCCTCGACGGAATCCGAGGTGACATCGCCCACGGCCTCTATGTCGACCCGAACGGAGGCCGGACGCCGTTCGAGGAGTACGCGGAGCGGTGGCGAGCGGGTCAGCTCCATCGTCCGTCGACGGCAACACAAGCCGAGACGTACCTCAGGGTGCACGCATACCCCACCCTTGGGCGCCGGCAGCTCGGTGCCATTCGGCGCAGCGACATCCAGGCGTGGGTCAAGGAACGGACCGAAGTCCTCTCCCCCGGCTCGGTCGAGCTCGTGTACCGCTGGGTAGCGACAATCTTCAAGGCCGCTGTGAGTGACCGATTGATCGCGGTGTCCCTGCCAGCGAATCGCACTGCCAAAACGAGATCGCCGCGAAGTTGTGCCATTGGAGGTCGAGGCTGTCGAGCGCCTTGTCGCAGCTATGCCCGAGCGCTTCAGGGCCCTCATCGTGCTCGCAGCAGGCACCGGTTTGCGCCAAGGTGAGTGCTTCGGGCTGACGGTGGACCGTGTCGATTTTCTTCGACGTCAGCTCCGCGTCGATCGCCAGCTCACATCGGCACGCGGCGGCATCCCCGAGTTCGGGCCGCCGAAGACGCCAGCCGGCTTCCGCACGGTTCCCCTCGCCGCCACCGTGACAGATGTCCTCGCCGCACATCTGGCGCAGTATCGGCCAGGCGAACATGCACTCGTCTTCACCAACTCACACGGTCGCCCGTTGCAGCGCAGTCCGTTCGGCGACATGTGGCGCCGGGTCGCCCCAGCAGCCGACCTACCCGACTGGGCGACCTTCCATGATCTTCGGCACTTCTACGCGTCGCTGCTCATCGCCCGAGGTTGCTCGGTCAAATCCGTACAGAATCGACTCGGTCACCAATCGGCGGTCGAGACGCTGGACACGTACAGTCATCTTTGGCCTGACAGCGATGACGAGACCCATGACGCCGTCGACAGCGTGCTTCGACAGCTCGCGGTGTGAGTGCCACGACAGTCGTCCCTGTCCTCACTCGGTCGCCTTCGGGTGGCCGACGTGGGCGCCGGTCATCCAAACGGTCCTCCGATCGTCGTCGATGCAGTACCAGATGCGGCCGCCGGCGGTGACCTCGTACTGCCATTGATCGAGCACCTTGCCGTTCACGCTGCGCGAATCGAGCGAACCCTTCAACGGATGCTGACGGTTGTCGCGCTGTCGTGGATCGTGGGTGATCCGCTCCCAGGCCACCCGCGCGTTGGCCGGTGCAGCCGCGCACACTTGGTCCCAACCGGTGACAGCTTCGCTCGTTGCATAGCGGAACTCCCATCCTCCCGGCGCGGGTGGCGGCGCCACCCGTTCCTTGCGCTTCGGCACGACGGTCAGGCTTCCGGCACTCGAACCAGCCCACCGTCGGCGACGATTGCGGCTCGCAGTCGGCGGGCCAGTCGCGGGTCGGCGTGGATCTCTGCAGTGGCCCTCCATTCACGCAACAGCTGTGCGACGGGCGCGTAGTTGTCGAGGGCCGACGCTGCCATCAGGGTGCGACTGAGCTCGTCGACGAACGCGATCCGATCGCGTTTGGGCAGCAGCGTGGCCCACGGGAAGACATCGCCCACCGCGTCGGCAAGCCCGACTGGACTGTGCACGAGCAGGTTGCGCAACAGGCGAGTGACCGCATCGAAGGCCTGTGCTCGTTCGTCGTCGCGGCTCGCGTCGCTGAGCCGGAGCGGGGGTGCGTTGCGCCGACGAAGCACGACGTCGTGCTCCTCGAGCTCGGCGACGACCTCGTTGGGCTGACGCAGGAAATCGGAGAAGGGATGTTCGACAACTCGCACACGATCCAGGATATCTGAACTACTTCAGAAGTCAACCGCTGAACCGGCCGTCTTAGTTGGCTCGCTTCTTCAGCCGGTAGCGGGTGGACACGGGTGGGTCGCCTCGCACGATTCCACCAGCGACTTGCACTCGCTCCACCAAGCTCGGCGCCGAACAGGCGATCCCATCTTGGGTGGAGAGACGGCGAACTCGACGGTGAGGTCAACGCGTCCCTCTCGACTCCGAGGGCGGCTCCTCTATGCGGACATGGATCAACACGCGTCCGATGCCAACTGACCGGAGGCGCGGCGCTTGCCCACGTGCGCATACTGGGGTTAGGACACCCTTGGCGGCCGCACAGGGGTGTCGCTGAGGGAGTCGCCGTGACGGAGCAGCAACCGGAAGACGCAGATCAGGTGGTGATCTGGCAAGCGCAGGGCATTCTCATGGAGCAACTCGGCTACGAATCGATCGAAGCCGACTTCTGGTTGCGCTGGCGGGCCCGAATTGACAAACGAACAGTGGTTGAGGCCGCGGTCCAACTCGTCACAAGGAACACGAACTGGCGATCTCCTGCAGCTCGTTGAGTAGCGACCCGCGAAGAACCCCGCGGTCGGAGCGGGAGACGGGACCAGCGGGGCTCTTCGGTACGGGGTTTCGGTACAGCGGGTGGAGTGTTGGTGCCCAGATCGATCCGGCTTCAAACAAGCGTCACCCGACGATCGCCTAAGCTCGTCGGGCACGGACGTTCGTGTGTCTACCGCCGGGCGCGGCGACTCAGTTTGTTGTCGGGATGATCGCAAACGCGGTCGAGGTGGCGACCGTTTGGGCGATGTTGGCGACGGTTCCGATCGTGGTCGTCGCACCGGCCGATGCGATCAATGGCGAGCCACCGGCGTGATGCCTCTGTGGGCCGAACTCGGTGACCAAATCAGCCCAGATTCGCGACCGGTCAGCATCGTCTGCTGCTCGCACATCCACTGCGCCAATGTCATCCATCCGCTGAACCTTCATCACTGGACGATGAGGCGAGTGGGTCGGGAGTCCTGCTGGTGACGGCGACTTCAGAGTCAGCCAGTCGGTCAGCAGGCGACATCTCATCGTCGACCGGGACCGGATCGCCGGGCATCACGTCGGTCTCGGACACGTGCCACACCGGGCTGTCGCCGGCCGTCTCCACGTTGAACCCATGTTCGAACACGAGGCTTCCGCCGAAGGTCGCACCGACAGCGACCAGCGCGGCGACCATGATCGAGATGACGAGGATCGGCACAGTGGGGTGGGTGCGGGTGTGGTAGCCGTTCAGCCGCAACGCGATGTCGACCAGGGCGAGTGCCGTCACGAAGATCATCGTCCACGCGTGTCTGTTTGCGGTCCGTCGCGCTTGGGTGCCCTTCTCCGTGGAGCGCAGCCAATCCCAGAAGCCCGTCAGAGCTGTGAGCACTGACACGGCGGCACCGCCGATGAAGAGGAAAGTGCCGGCGCGGAAGAAGTCGCGACTCCAGGCCTGGTTCCGACCGACGACTGCGATCACGTCGAAGGTCGCCCCGAGGATGTACGCCGCGACGGGCAGGTCGGTCAGCGGCGGGTGTGTCGGTTTGCCCGACCATCCGCGTAGACCCTTGAACGTCCTGCCGCGCAGCGTCAGCGTCGGTCGTATGGAGAACTTGCGCATCGTCGTTCATCCAATCTCGGAAGGTGCTCCGGACTGTCGGGTGCGATGGGTCATCGCGTTTCACCTGTACCCGACGCCACTGCCCGCAAGACATGAAGGCCCCACCGGCCGGTGTCGGCTGTCGTGAGGTTTGGACCGGACGCCGAGAGGGTATCGAACTGACGTACGTATCACGGCCGAAAGGGCACACCATGTCAAGCGAAGAACTTCATGCTCCGAGAGAACAACTCACCGCGTCGACGTACGCGACACATCAAGCGATCGTGTCGTTGATGGAGGAACTGCAGGCGGTCGACTGGTACGGCCAACGTGCCGATGATTGCGCCGACGCCGAACTCAAGGCCGTCCTCGTCCACAACAAGAACGACGAGATGGAGCACGCGGCGATGCTCATCGAATGGTTGCGCCGGAATGTTCCAGAGTTTGCGACGCAGCTGACCAAGTTCCTTGGGGTCAACGGCTCCATCGCTTGACCACCGACCGCGTGAGTCAGCTCCGACTCGTGAGGGCGAGCATGACTGCGGCGGCGGCCATCACGGTGAACGTCAACCATCCCAGTGTGGTGGACAGTCGGCGGTTGGTCTGTTCGCCCATGATTGCCCTGTTACCGGACACGAGCATCACGATGAGCAGGAACGGTGAGGCCGCGATCCCGTTGATCACGGCGACGAGAACGAGGAGCTTGATCGGGTCGATCCCGGCGGCGCTGAACGCGGTCCCGGCGACGGTTCCGACGATCACGAGGCCGTAGAACACTGGCGCTTGGCGGATGCTGTTGGTGAACCCGGTGGGTTTGCCCAAGAGACCCGAGATGCCCGAGGCGCCGGCGCCGGCGAGCACCGGGACCGCGAGCATGCCGGATCCGATGAAGCCGAGTGCGAACAGCATCGATGCGAGATGACCGGCAACGGGACGCAGCGCGGTGGCCGCTTCGGCGGCGGAGCTGATGTCGACGGAGCGTTGGCCCCGAGTGTGGCTGCGGTGGCGGCGATGATCGCGAACATCACGAAGTTCGAGAACGCCATCCCGAAGAACACGTCGAACCGGCTGAGTCGCAGCTTTGACTTGGCTGCGGATCGGAGCCGCCGGCGCAGGGGCACGGCATTGGTGCCGCCGATGTCCTCCTGGCGCATTTCGTCGACGCGGTTCGTTGTTTGCCAGAAGAACAGGTAGGGCGAGATGGTCGTGCCGAGCACGGCGATGAGCAACGTCAGGTAGCCCTTCGTGAACTGGATATGGGGGATCACGGTGTGGGCAAGCACAGTCGGCCAATCGAGGTGAACGGCAAACAGCACGCCCACAGAGCTGAGCAACGCGAGGCACAGGAGTCGGAAGACTCGGGCGATCACCTGGTAGGAGAATTTGACGAGCAGACCGAGGATCGTCAGTCCAGCGATGACCGCCCACAACGTCGTCGGCCCGGCATTCAACAAGTGCATGCCTTCCCCGATGGCCACCAGATCGGCCGCGATGTTGAGGGCGTTCGCCCCGCACAGCACAATGATGAGGGCGCCGATCGCTATCCGCCAGCGGTGGGTGAAGCGGCGGGCGATGAGTCCGCCCAGGCTCTGGCCGGTCGCCAAGGCGGTGCGGTCGCAGATCTCTTGGACCGCGGCCATCAGCGGGAACGTGAGCAGCGATGCCCAGAGCATGCCGAACCCGAATCGTGCGCCGGCTTGGGCGTAGGTCGCCACACCAGATGGGTCGTCGTCGGAGGCGCCGGTGATCAGACCGGGTCCCAGTGCACGGGCATAACGTCCCCACCCACCGTTGTCCGAAAGACCCGAACGCGAAGCCGCCGATCCCTTGACCGGATCAGCCTCGGCGCTTTCCGTCACGAGACGGTCGCTTCGATCGGCTGCGGCGTCCCAGCGCTATCGGTCATGTGGGACAGACAGCACGACGCGCCATTGCGAAGCCGCGAAGCCTGATCGGCTTGGGGGGCGGTGCGACCGCGCCTACGAGCACCCATACGACGCGCACCCGCGCCTCCCGACCAACGATCCGAGGAGCGGTGTAAAACGGCCGCTGCCAAATCGCGCGCCGACAGCATTCGGACCCGTTCCGTGCCGGTCGCCATGCAAAGGTCAGCCCAGGGTCGGCACCATGGCCTTCGCTGGCTGCAGCGACGGAATGAGCCGCTGGCGTCACGCCGGTGGCGGCGCGTCGGAGTCGCCGGTGGGGGCACCCACCGGTTCGTTGACCGGTTCACCCGGGTGTTGAAGGGCTTTCTCCGTCTTGCCGAGCACATCGCGACTCGGCTCGTTCTCGTTTTCAGGCGGGGGTTTCGACATGTAGAACCTTTACCCGCGAGCCGAAGCTTCTACACCGAATCCGCGCAAGGTACTGCCTCCTTGAACACGATCCGCGTCCGTTCATCGCTGGGCGACTCGAGCCGCCACCCGAAGTGAACCGTGGTGATGTACCAAGTTGAGCATCGTGTACGCGACGCTGGTTGCGACGACGTAGACGAGGTGGTGGACGGCGTCGACGGCGAGGTCTGTCCGGGACCATTGCTTGATCGGTGGTGTGACGTCGAGCGCGGGGAGCATGACCAGTTCGCTGCCCCAGACTGCGGCGAAGTGCACCGTGGCGGCGATGGGTGCGCGCAGGCCGAGCATGGCGAGCACGCCTCGCAGAGTGCCCCAGGATGTGCCGTATCCCCAATGGACGACGGTGGCGAGCTTGGCGGCTGCGCCGGGTTCTAGGGGTTCGAGGCCGAGTACCTTGCGGGCCGCTTCGGCAGGCACGGTACTGGGCTCACGTTTGCGAGGTCGGGCTTCGGCTGTGCTCGAGAGTGTCATGGCAGCGGTGCCGATGGCGCCGGCAACGAAACCTTTGCCGAGTGCGGCCGCAAAGTCTCCGACCTTCATGGTCAGGGTTCCTTGCTGACGGTGGTGAGAGCGGCGTCCGGAAGGGCGGTGCCGCGGGTCGGTGCGTGATGTTCGAGACGTATCGGTATCGCTTTCGCGGCCGGTGTTTGCGCGCCGACTCCGTGGTGGTCGACTGCGATTAGCACGTTGGTTTCGGGGTAATACGCGGCGGCGCAGCCGAGCGGTGTGGGGTACCCGACGATCCGGTAGCCCGTCGCGGTGCGCTCCCTGTCCGAGAAGGTGCTGACGATGTCGACGATGTCCCCGTCGGTAAAGCCGAGCCGAGTGATGTCGGTCGGGTTGACCATGATGATGTGGCGATCCCCGGAGATGCCCCGGTAGCGGTCGTCGTGTCCGTAGATGGTCGTGTTGTACTGGTCGTGGGATCGCAGTGTCTGCAGTGTCAGCTGGTCCGCGGGTTGGACCGCTGTGCTCACGGTGGTGATGGTGAACTTGGCAGTCCCATCATCTGTAGGGAATCGACGCTCGTCGCGGGGCGGATGGGGTAGCGCGAAGCCTCCCGGCACACCGACGCGCTCATTGAACCGCTCGAAGCCGGGAATGACCCGCGCGATGCAGTCGCGGAGAGCGTCGTTGTCATCCCGAAACGCTGCCCAGGGGACCTTGTCGCGCGGGCCGAGGAGTTGCTCGGCGAGGTCGCACACGATGGTCGCCTCACTGAGCAAGCTCGCCGACGGTGGCGCGAGCACACCGCTCGACCGATGCACGAGGCCCATCGAGTCCTCGACCGTCACGAACTGCGGTCCGTTCGGTCCGATGTCGGCGTCGAGCCGGCTCAGCGTCGGCAGAATGATCCCTGTCGCTCCGCACATCACATGGGAACGGTTCAGTTTCGTCGAGATCTGCACGGTCAGCTGCGCCCGTGCGAGGGCTGTCTCGGTCACGTCGGTGTCCGGGGTTGCCCGCACGAAGTTGCCGCCCAACCCGACGAAGACCCGCGCCGTCCCGGTGGAGAACGCGCGGACGGCGTCGATGGTGTCTAGACCATCGAGGCGCGGCATCGGTGTCGTGAATTCGGCTTCGAGGGCGTCGAGGAGTTCGGGCTCAGGTCGTTCGAAGATGCCCATCGTGCGGTCGCCTTGCACGTTGCTGTGACCTCGCACAGGGCAAAGTCCAGCCCCCGGTCGTCCGATGTGCCCGCCGAGCAAGGCGAGGTTCGTCATCTCGTTGATGGTGTCGACGGCGTCGAGGTGTTGCGTGATGCCCATTGCCCAGCAGATGATGAGACGCCTGGCGCCGGCGATGGTCTCGAACGCTGCGTTCACAGCGTCGCTGGCGAGGCCGGTGGCGGCGAGCAGCGCTTCTTGATCGACGGTCTCGTAGTGCTCGGCGAGTTCATCGAAGCCTGACGTATGACGGTCGATGAAGGGCCGGTCGATCGTGGAGGGCCGCTCTATGGCGCGTCGCACCAGCCGGGCATTCCACAACTGGAACAGTGCATGGTCGCCGCCGAGCCGGATCGGAAGGTGGATGTCGGCCAGATCGGTGCCATGACCGAGGAGGCCGCGCAGCTGCTGCGGGTTCTTGAACCGCAGCAATCCAGCTTCGGGGAGCGGGTTGATCGCCACGATCTTTGCGCCGCCGCGCTTGGCGGCTTCGAGGGTTGTCATCATGCGCGGATGGTTGCTGCCCGGGTTCTGCCCGGCGATCACGATCACATCAGCGGCGGTGAAGTCCTCGAGGCGCACGGACCCTTTGCCGATCCCGATGCTGCGTCCGAGAGCGAGGCTGGTTGGTTCGTGGCACATGTTCGAGCAATCGGGGAGGTTGTTCGTGCCGTAGCACCGCGCCAGCAATTGGAACACGAACGCCGCCTCGTTACTGGTCCGTCCCGACGTGTAGAACACGGCCTCGTTGGGGTCCTGCAGCGCGCGGAGCTGCCCGGCGATTTCGGCGAAGGCGCCGTGCCACGAGATCGGTTCATAATGGGTGCCGCCCGGCCTCTTGATCATCGGCGAGGTCAGCCGTCCTGCTTCGCCGAGCCAGAAGTCGGAGCGAGAACGCAGATCTTCGAGTGAATGCTCGGCGAAGAACGACGCGTCGATTCGCGCCTTCGGTGCAGCCTCGGCCACCGCCTTGGCACCGCTCTCACAAAACTCCACCCGATGCCGCTGCGAAGGCGGCGCCTCCGGCCATGCGCATCCGGGGCAGTCGTAGCCGTCGGGCTGATTGATCACCGCGAGCGCTTTCACCGCACGGGAGGCGCCCATGTGTTGAACTGAACGGCGGATTGTCACTGCGATCGCTGGCAGCCCTGTCGCCCAGCTCGGCGGGGCGCGGATGACGTGGGCAACGGGTTCGCGCTCAGTTTCGGGTGCCATCGTCACTGGATCGTGCATCGAGTCGTTCGCTCCTCCGACGCCGATCGGCGCCGCTCCCATATACCCCAACGGCGGACCGCTCAGACCCGGGGCTTGCGGACGCTGACCCTCGCCCGGCCGGGACGTCGATCAGTGGTGTGACCACCTCGGAGCAACACGCCCGATGGCTAGCCGAGCGCAACCCGCTCATGCAACAAGTCAAACCTCGGTGACGCCGCCGATGTGTTCGGCCATCATGTTGAAAGGATGGAGCAAGTCAACGTGCGACATCGGCGCGGCGCGCGCGGGGGTACCTGGTCGAATCGCGAACGTTTACCGTCCGCGACATCTGCCGGCACGGCGGAATGCGACGTCTAATGATGCAGCAGGGGTGTGTCGGGGACGGACAGCAAGCTGAGCAGGTGGGCTGCTTGCCCGACGTGATTGCGTATCGTCAGCGACCCGCCGAGATCTGTCAGGATCCTGAGCGCGGCGATCAGCGCGCCATATCCCGAACAGTCCATGAAGGTCAGGTCGGTCATGTCGACCACGATGGCGAGGTCAACGCCTTGGAGGCAGGCTCGGCGGGCCAGGTCGCGGGCGGCGATGTCGAGTTCTCCCGAGACATGGACGACGCGATGCCCGCCGGCTGAGACGCTGGACACGGCAAACCCGGCGTCGTCGGGATCGACGATCGCCACAGACTCGCTACGGGCCGACGGGGGGGCTGTGAGCACGTTGTCTCCTTGGCAGGCATCGGCGAGACCAAGGTTTGGAGCAACGCGGCTGGGAGCAGGGTTCGCTCCTAGTCGTACCGTATATCGTCATCGAGCGGCCGCAACAGCCATACCCTGACACCGGGTTGCCTCCGCGTCGCCCCGACGAATCCTGCCAGGTGTTTGTCGTCGGCCGCGAGGGGGTACAGGCTCCTCCATCGTCCCAACGAAGGAGCAGTACATGCCGGCAGCCGAAAACGATGTGACCACCGTCGTCCTTGAACAACACAAGCAAGTTGTTAAGCAACTCGATGCAGTGCGGACCGCGACAGGCAGCGCGCGAGCGGACGAGTTCGATTCGCTTGCGGCATTGCTCGACGTGCACGAGACCGCGGAGGAGACAGTGATCTATCCAGCGCTGCGCAAACTCGGTGAAGAAGGGACTCGCGTGGCCGACAAACGCACTCACGAAGAAGATGCAGCCAAAGAGATCTTGACGAAGTTGAAGGGTCTGGACACTGGTTCCCAGGACTTCGAGGTTCTCTTCGGGGAGTTCAGCTCCAAGGTCCACGCCCACGCCGCGAGCGAAGAGAGCGAAGTCATCCCGTTGTTGACGAGTTCAGTGTTCCCTGAGGAGCGACAGGCGATGGGTGACGCGTTTCTCGCATCACAACACTCGTGATCGCAGTAGCCGACATGATCGGTCACTCAGAGTATTCGGCGTGAGTGAAACGATCGAGGTCCTCGAGCAGGCCCGACGAGGTCTAGAGCCTGGCGCTGATCTTCGCGGCGGTACTTCACGCCTGGCGTCACGTGTACTGACCCCCAGCCCACTCACGCGGCTTGATGGACAGAATCGACCGAGGTCCCGAGCGGGGTCCCTGATGCCACGCCAAATCGCCAGGTTTTGGTCAGCCGCCGTCGCGGCCAACCCGAGGCCTGAACGCGATAGAGCCCCGACCGCCATGTGGGCGCGCGTGCTATCGGGGGTTGATCGTCGGTGACGTGCCCAACGTGAATTGAATAGTCGGCGACAATGCCAGACTTGAAGCCACGCACCGCCGAGGGACCCGACCGAGCTCGCTCGGTCGGGTCGTCGGCGCTGCCTGGGGGTTAGTGCTTGGTGACCTTGTCTTTCACCTTGTCGACGACCTCGTCGGCCTTGTCCTTCACGTCGGCGACGACTCCCTTGGCTTTGCCGGCTCGTTCGTCGGCCTTGCCTTGCTTCTTGAGGTCTTTGTTGCCGGTGAGGTCACCGACGGCCTGCTTGACCTTTCCTTTGGCCTTGTCTACTTCCTTGCCCATGATGTTTCCTTTCCCTGGCGTGGACCCGCGATCCCAGACTCCCGTCGGAGATCGAGGCTGGAGTTGCAGCACCGGTTATCGGCGCATCAACAGAACGACGACGATGATGATCACGATCAGGAGGACCAATCCTCCACCGATGTACATGTTCTCTCCTTTCGGATTCCGCGATGTTTCAGCGGGAGTCCTGTGTGATGGTGCTCGAGCGCTTGGCAAACCGCGGCAGCAGCAGCGCCGCAAGAACGACGACGGCACCGGCGACAACCGCGAGCCAGGCCATCGATGATTCGAGAGCGAGAGATGTGCGGAACGACTTCGTCTGCACGGCCCCGATGAACCCGGCGACACCGAGGACGCCACCGAAGAACATCGCGGCGGCGCGAGATCTGGCGGCGCCGCTGGCGAGCAGACAGACGCCGAGGCCGATCTCGATCAAGCCCAAGGTGGTGGTGTGCGTGAAACCGAGCACTTTGACGACCGGCTCGGACATCGGGCCGGAGAAACCACCGCGCACGATCGCGATCAATCCGATGACCAACAACACGAGACCGACGAGCGCCGCAATCACTGCGTCGGGCGCGTACCGCGCCCCGGACGTCGTGCGAACGTTTCGCCCGAACACGGGCGCCGCGGGTGTCGACCCAACGACAGCGTCGGTGCGCTCTTGGTGGGGACCTTCAGTAATTGTCATAGCAATGCTCCTTTCTCACGTTTTGGTGAGTTCATTTGACGGTTGTGAGTCCTTCTCGGCGAGCAAGGCCAGCAGGTGGGCCGGCTGGCCCATTGGACGACGGACCGTGACCGACCCTCCGCGTTGTTGAATCGCGAGACGGACCGCGACCAACGCGCCGTATCCGGAGCAATCCAGGAACGTCAACCGGGACATGTCGATGACCAGGGCAGAGTGATCACCGGTTACACACGTTTTGTAGAACTCGTCGCGAGCAGCGAGGTCGAGCTCGCCGTAGACGTGGACCACACGGCGGCCGCCTGCATCGATCTTCACCGTCAACGCTGAGCCTTCGCTCTCTGTGCGAGTCCTCAACGATCGTGAACGGGGTTTCGTTGCAGTCGACACGTGGACACCTTCGTGATGCGAAGCCGAGGGTCCGGAGCTGCGCCGCGGCTGGCGGAACTTCCGCCAGCGAACACACTCCAATTGTGCGGTGACCAACGACCCTGCCATAGAGCCAAAGGTCCCACACGTGTGGTGACGTGGATCGTGCCGACGTGTCGTCACAACCTCATCAGCGGGGCCTGCGTTGCGGAGACCTCACATCGGGTCGTTGGAGGTGAGCACCCGCCGGGCCGCTTCTGCGTCCTGCCCGTGAACGAGCACCGTCACGCTGGCCTCACCCTCGACCGGCAACATGCCGCCTTCCAATTCGTCGACGATGTTGTTGAGTGTGGTCGTCAGCGTCCAGGGTCCGAGCACGACTGAGCGACACCCGAAGACAGGGCTACGGTGGGTTTCGATAGCCCCACGTAGTGGCGCATCGCCGGTCGTGCGAGTCGTCTTCTGGTCTGGCGCGAGCCGCCCCTGCGCGACTGCTTGGTTCACCGGCGGTGGCAGTCGCGAACGGCGTGTCAGTCTCCGGGACGGAGAACTTTCCTCGACAGCTGTCCCACACCGACGCCGCTCCCCCTTCGCAAGGCGCGATGGGGGCGAACTGAGGACCAGCTGAGGACTGGGCCGTGAATTCGGGGGCAAAAGGCCTGCTCACCGGGCATGCGTCACGATTTCCCGCTTACAGGCCGACTCACCATCACCGGGCCTTCTGACCAGGGATTATGGTCACGAAATCTCGAGCCGCCACACATCAGCCACACAGCACATCGTCCGGTGCGTGTGGGGATCGACGTAGTCACCGGGTTGAAGTCGCGATCCATATCGGGCATTCGGCGCCACTCGCCGCTGCGTTTGTGAGCTGAGGCCCCGCATACGGGCGCCCGTCATCAGACGCATTGATCACCACGGTGCGCTTGACGACTCCGGCCCCTATGCGGGGCGCCAGCTCACAAACACTGAGGACAACCCAGTCGCTCCGAACTGCCTGGTTGATCTCGTGCACTCCCCAGGGAGCGTGCGCTTGTGAATCAGGGAGGGCCATGTTCTGCTCGGCGCCTCTTCCGACTCTGTTTTATCGATAGCTCGATGAAGCAAGCGGCGTCGTGCGCACTCGGTGTTCTGTGCGCGCGATTGTGCTCGCGCTCCTGCGCCGGAGCTGGGCATTCGGCGCTGTCAACCCGCTCCACAGGATTCACGCGAGTACAAGAACGTGCAGTCAGTTCATGTGCTCATGCGAACTCACGGGGGATGACGTCCCCGCTCCGAACTGCCGCTCGGCGTTCGCGGCTGTCGCCACTCACGTCATCCAGTCACCGTATGGTGCTCGATCCTCAAAGCTGTCGTCGTACTCGTAGGGTTGGTCTATCCGCGCGATGACATCACGAACGAAGTAGCCCGCCTTGCGGTAGTCGATCTCGGGCGTGATGCTCAGGACTTCGAGAAGGGAGACAGCGAACATCGCGAGCGTCGGGATCGACGTGCCATCGTGCTTCGATGTATCGACCGGAGCAATGCCAGAGGCAATATTTGGATCGATCGACGAGTGAAGGTCGCCCGCGCTGTCGGTTTCGAGTTGCTTGATCATGTATCCACGCAGATCGACATACTCGTTGATCCACTCGCGTCGCGGGCGACCACGGTGCCAGCCAACGATCGTGTCGCGCACCCTCGCGGCAGCCAACGATCTCCCGGCGATGACAGCTCCGAACAACTGCCCCTGCAGATGGTCACCGAGGATCGCCATGTTGGAGTGAGCCCACGTGTTGCGACCCGGCCCGGTGCGATCGAGCCGTTTCGCCAAAGCCACGTTGTCACGGGCAGAGGTCAAGACGTTGGTACCACCGATCGCTGCCTGCGCGTCGGCGGCTTCATCGTTTGGTCGTAGTCGCCTTTCGTCCGCCACGATGATCTACAACGCGAAGAGGCGGTTGAGTCATTCTCACATCCCTCTACCGTCGGAGGACCTCGGTGGCCTCGATCCTGCCGACCCACCGTCACTATGCAGTCTGAGCAGGGGCGATAGGTGGTTTCAGGCGGGCTTCGTCACTCGATAACGGTCCTGCTGTTGATCTGCTCGTTCGTCCACGCGGTTCCTTCGAGCGCGCCTCGCAGCTTCCACTCATCCTCGTCCAGCACGCGCAGTCTGCCGTCGTCCATCACGACGAGCTTGATCACCCTCGCTTCTACTCCGCGCGTCGCTTCGAGGTTGGTGATGATAGGGAGCATTTCGTCCTCCTTGATCTGAGTGGGGCCTCCGCCACCTTGGCTGGGGACTTCGCCGGTGCCGAGGACGGCTTCGGGTATCTTGTCGCCTGCGAAATAGCGGATGTGTCGAGGATCGCTCATGTCGCTGAACTCGTGGGAGAACCCGAACCGCTCGTAGTTTTCAAGGACCCAGATCGACCGCTTGTCGCTCGGGCGAGGCGAGGTATCCAAGAACGCAACATCGATGGCCAATCCGAGACCATGATTCGATGTTCCCGGAGTCCCGGCCTCCTCAAAACCCGGCTTGAGGAAATAGGTCTTGCCCTCGAAGGGCTTGGTCGGCCGACCCTCGAGATGGTCCAGCGTGTAGTGGAACTTGAACCCGGCAACTTGCTGTTCAAAACTGCGGTACGTACCGAAGCCTTTGTCAGTGGGAAAGAGGTCGTGGCCGGCGTCGCTGGCGGCGCCAGACATCGCCAGCCAGGCGCGCGCCGCGACCTTGTTGAAGATCATGTCAAACCCTCGGACCGTATTTGTGTCCTTGATCGTGACGAGCAAGGAAGGATCCAAGCGCCCGTTCTCCTGCTTTGGCTCGAGCAGAATCTTCAGCGGCTTCACGACTTTCACGTGGAAACCCATCTCAACCCCGATTCGCGTGGCCGCGGAGAGCAAACTCCGCTTTCGACGGTCGTTGACAATACGCCGCGATCCGAGCACAGTCCATGAGATTTGTTGGGCGGCGATCAGCTGCTTCGTCAGCAACCGGAGCAGAGAAGGATTTCAAACGCGACAGGGCCCCGACCGCCCCGGGATGTAGGGGGAAGGGCTGTCGGGGCTCTGATGGATCCGGAAGGATCGAAAGCGGTGACGTCAGCGCATTTGCCGGACCGAGCGACACCTAAGCGATTCAGCCGTGGCCATCGGCCGCGCCCGCTTACACCGAATCGTAAACCGCGATGGACACAGGCGCCATAGGTAAATGGACCCACCCGCGCGGACAAGCCGACTCACCATCATCAACTGTGCACTCGGCGCGACAGCCCGAGTTTCGGACGGCTGGCAAGTGGGTAGCCCGAGAGTGATGGACGTCTACTTCGACACACTTGCGACCGCAGCCGAGCGTTCGGAGGTCGAGGAGTGGAGCGCGACTCACGACTCCAGCGACATCGAATACATCAGCATCGAGAAGCCCGCCGTGTTGGTGCACGGCAGCAGGGGCCATTTCGTCGCGGTGACCGGAACGGCTCGCCGACACGGCAAGTTGAGCGGCGAACTCACGGCGGCCCTCGCCGTCATGCGCACTGAAGCGCGGCGCTAATTCAGCCCGCGCTTGGCTCCACACGCGACGAAGGCCGGCGCTGGCCCCCCGACTGCTGCCGGCCTTCATCGAAAGCGTCCGGCAACGTTCACGTCCGGACTGCGAAGAAGTAACCCTAACACCGGGTGGACACTCGACTCGCATGGGCGCAGGATTTATCCGGAATCAGGCCTATTGACCTGACGAATTCGACATGTCACCATTCGCCTAATCGAATGGCACGTGACGACGCGGGTTGAACGTCTCATCCGATCTCACCTAGAACGCTTCCCGCTCTGGTGAGGCTCATCGCGGGCGTCCGTCCCGCCCGCGATGAAGACAAGACCGCGACCGAGCGTCCTGTGTGGAGAAGATTGGTGTGTGAGCGCCTGGTCTGGACTGACTCACCGGTGGGACTCTCGCCGGGGACGGGCCGGCAAGTTCCTCAGTGACGATGATCCTAGCCCGCGGATCCGCTCATGTCACGCGACTCGCCCCCGGAGCCGCAGTTGATCCTCGATCGGCTTCCCACTCGGCACGAGTGATGGCGTACTCGACGTCTCCTTCCTCGTCGCCGGGTATCCGCACCGGCCACTCTGCATCGAACGTCCGCACATAACGAAGCCCGGCCTTCTCCATCACGCGACGAGACCCGACGTTCACGGCCATCGTCTCGGCGTTGACGCGCTCGACGCCGAACTCAGT
>DATAJN010000655.1:0-2576 GCA_036262105.1 Ilumatobacteraceae bacterium | reverse complement strand
ATCCAGGAGAAGACGCAGGGCAGGATCGACAAAGAGGCGTGGACACACGGTTCCGCCGAGCAACGCCAGACATGGTTCACGCGTGGCTACAACTCGGGCGACCCCAAGCAGTGCGACACGTTCAACGAAGTGCTGTGACCGGCTTCACCGCCGGCGCCGCGACCGGCTGGGTCAAGTTGCTTCCGCCGAACCGGCGATAGACCCACTCGGCAGGGCCGATTCCGAACCAGCGCTGCCACAGCGCCGCGGCGACGATGGCTACCGTCCAGTAGCAGGCGGCGAAGGCCAGGGCCACGTCGAGCCCCGCCGGTCGGATGAGGTGCCAGTGGGTGACGAGCGCGTCGAAGATCAGTGCGTGAAGGATGTACAACGTCAGCGTCGTGCGCCCTGCGGCAGCGAAGGCGCGCGTCAACCAACGATCGCGAGTGGCACTTGCGATCCAGCCGATCACGCAGAACGCGGTGATCGAGGA
Organism: Ilumatobacteraceae bacterium; assembly: GCA_036262105.1. GTDB lineage: Bacteria > Actinomycetota > Acidimicrobiia > Acidimicrobiales > Ilumatobacteraceae > JAENVT01. The sequence continues at coordinate 2,104 of DATAJN010000655.1, read as the reverse complement.
GCCCAGCGCGCAGACCGTGTAGTTGAGGCTGCGGCTGAACGGATCGGTCGCGAACAACTCGGTGCGAAGCGGTGTGTCGGCGAAGAGGTGATTGGCCAGGTAGGTGCCGGCGACCAGCACCACACCCAGGGCCGCCAGCACCTTGCGCGACATCGCCGAAAGCGGGAGGTAGCGGCCGAGGATCATGCCGGCACACAAGAACGCCAGCCACGGGAGCAGGGGGTGGGTGCCGTTGACGAAGGTATCGAACACAAGGCGGCGTGGCGAGCGGTACGGGCCTGGTGAGTACCACCCTCCCAACAGCCAACTGGTGTCGTGATCGCTGTCGAAGGCCCACCACTGGATGGCCGCGGCGGCGACTGCTGCCAGTGCGCCGATGGTGACGAGCCATCGCGTCCGCAACGTGAAGATCAACGCGCCGGCCATGAAGAACGCGCCGTAGAAGAACAAGATGGTGCCGCTCCACAGCCATTCGAAGACGAAACCGAACGCGTAGAGCAGGACGCCGCGACGGATCAGGGTCCAGCGATCCGCACTGCGGCGCTTCCGGTCGTGATCGAGGCGCCCGACGTTGGTCATCAGGGTGATGCCCATCCCGGCGATCAGGACGAACGTGGCTGCGAAGCGAGTGGACAGCGGCCCCATCCACGGGTCGAAGAAGCGATTGATCGTGGATTCCCCGACCGTGCCGCCCAGCGCGATCAGATAGCCGTGGTAGTTCATTGTCGCAACACCGATGAGAGCGATTGCCCGTGTGACGTCGAGATCGATCACCCGTTCGCGAGCGGCGATGTTCACTTCCAATCGACTTCGTCGACGTGCGTCGAGATCAACGGTCGCTGTACATCGACCTCGTCGCCGATCGCCGGGCACGGTGAGCCCACCGGCGCGAGGGCCATCGAGGTGTGCATGTGCGGAGGTTCGAGGAGAGCCAGACGAGTGCGGCTGAAGTGGAAGGGGCTGGCACCGTCGGCCAGGGTGGCGATGCCGTGCGCAGTTCCAGCACCGATCATCAAGAGGTGGCCGTCGAACGGCACCTCGATCAAGTGATATCCGGCGCGGTCGCCCGCGGTCACTTCGCGGACGGCAAGGACATCGGCGTGAAGATGCAGGAACGACTTGTCGCCGTGCCACAACTGCGTGCCGAGCCTCAGCCGAAAGCGACGATCCGGGTAACGATTGCGCAGCTTCGAGTACGACTCCGGTTGCAGGTGGCTGAGCCACAGGGGGTAACGCGAGTCGAGGCGTTCCAGCCAGGACTCGACCTCGGCGAGGCGATCGAGCTCCGATCCTGCCAGCGGCAGGTGCAACGAGTAGCCGATCACCTCGAGCCCGGCGGCGAGTGCGTCGGCGACCACCTGTTCGAACTCGCTCGTCGTCGCGCCGTATCGCTGCATCGACGACTGCAACTTCACGACGACCCGTCCCTGCCATCCAATCAAGGCCTTGACGTGTTCGAGTGAGCCGATGGTCAAGACCGCCGTGGTCGAGTCGGGCGCGATCAGCGTCGGCGTCAGCACCATTGGAGTGGTCGATGCTGCGAGCGAATCGAGCTCGTCGATGGTTCCGACGCAGACGAAGTCGGACAGCGTGGCGGCGATGGGGTGCAGCGTGGCGCGTCCGAAGCCGTACCCGTTGCCTTTGACGACCGGTACCAGTCCGTCGACTCCGCTCGCCAGCGAGCGGATGTGTGACTCCCACGCGGTTCGCTGAACGGTGAGTCTCAAGGTCATGCCGTGCAAACCGTACTTCCTGGCGGTGGGCGCCGACCGTCCACTGCGTCCGAGTTCAGCCGAATCCCGAGTTGTCCGATCGGATTTATCGCACTACCCTTTTGGGGGTGCGCAAGCTGCTTGCCTTTCCCAATCCGGTCAACGAAACATCGGCCCGATTGGTGGCCGGCGGTGTGGTCGCCCAAGGTGTCGCCTTCCTTGCAGTTCGTCAGTGGTGGGTGCTCGTTCCGCTCGTGTACGGCTTCCTGGCGCGGGTGCTCACCGGGCCGCGGCTGAGCCCGCTCGGCCAGTTCGTCACGCGGGTCGTCACGCCGCGACTGCACCTCGACCATCGCTTCGTTCCCGGCCCGCCGAAGCGCTTCGCCCAGGGA
>DATAJN010000654.1:0-7382 GCA_036262105.1 Ilumatobacteraceae bacterium | reverse complement strand
GGCGTCGGCGAACCGGTCGAACGCCGCGGTCCAGACCGCGAAATCGGTGATTGGGTGTTCGATGTGAAGTGTTGTCATGGAGATCGAAGGTAGGGGAATCGGCTCGCGCCGGATATCCCATGTTCATGGGGGTTTGACGGTTGCCAGCCTGACGTACAGTCGAGCAGGTCATGAGCACAACCACGCATGCTCGATCCGTGCGACGGATTACCAAGCTCTGCGAGTCGCCGGGTGACGCGCGGACCCTGCGCCTGCAACTGCTCGACGAGATCCGGGTCGCCGTCGGGTTCGACGCGTACGGTGGCGCGGCTCGTCGATGCGACGGGCGGAGACCGGTCGCAGAGCATGCTCTGGCGCGATCTTCTTCGTCGATACGACATCGGTGACGTGGCCTCGGTGGTGCTCAAGGATCGCTTCGGCACGTGGGGGTTCCTCGATCTGTGGCGATCGGGACTGCACTCAACCTTCGGCGACGACGACGCCAAGTTCCTCGCGACCGTCGCCCCAGCGGTGACGACAGCGCTCCGGCAGAGCCAGGCGAACACGTTTCTCACGCCCATGTCCAACGATCGCGCCGGAGTCGGTCCCGTGGTGCTGCTGGTGTCGGCAGAGCTCGAGGTTCTTGCCCAGACTCCGCAGACCGAGCAGCATCTTCGGCTCCTTGTTCCGCCGGCCGAGCATGCGGCGCCTGTGCCTTCCAGCGCGTACAACGTCGGTGCCCAGTTGCTGGCTGTGGAGGCCGGCGTCGACAGCGGTGCGCCATTCGCCAGGACGTACCTCGCCGGCGGTGTGTGGGTGACAGCACGCGCTGCTCGGATCGGTGACGTTGGTCCAATCGAGCGACGAAACATCGCGATCACCATCGAGGCTTGCTCACCTGGCGAACGGTTGGGTGTGTTCGGCCCGGCGTTCGGGCTCACGACGCGCGAACGAGAGATCCTCGGTCACCTCGCCACCGGTAGCGACACGCGCCAGCTCGCCCGGGAGATGTTCGTCTCCCAGCACACCATCCAGGATCACCTCAAGGCGATCTTCGCAAAGACTGATTCACACAACCGCCGGACGCTGCTGTCTCGCGCCCTCGGTGCGTGAAACCCTCCACGCGGCTGCCAACTGGAAATCTGCGGGTCGTTCGAATGTTCGCCGCGTCACCCGCAGACCGCGGAGGTCGTCGATGCGGACGAACCGCGCTCCTTCGTCGCCGAGCACTGCGAGGTGCCAGGAGCCGGCCGCGAGCACGATGCCCAAGGGCTGCAACGGGCGTGGCGCGTCGTCGGCGAACGACACCTCGACTTCCACAGCTTGCTCGACGGCTTTCGCCAGCCGGCGCAGTTCGCCGTAGGGGACTGCGGTGCCATCCTGTGCGAGTGGATCGTGGAGGAACCACACGTCGATCGCTTCGGCATTGTGCCTGAGCCCGTCAGGTAGCGCGTCGAGGAGCTTGCGTCGCGTTGCAGCAGCCGCAGCGCCGAATCCAAGGTGATGGGCGACCACAGGTTGACCGGCGAGGAACAGGGCAGCAGCCTCGTCGGCGGTGAACGCGGTGAGCTGGGTGCGGAACCGATCGACGAGCTCAATCCCGCCGCCCACACCTTGCACCGCGTAGATCGGCACGCCAGCCGAGCTGAGTGCGTCGACGTCGCGAAGGATGGTTCTTGGTGACACTTCCAAAGTCGTGGCGAGCTCTGCCGCGGTCAACCTGCCGCGACGCTGCAGGGTGAGCAGCATGTCGACCAACCGTCCGGCCCGCATTGCGGTCAATCTACGACAACCACGACAGAAGATGTCATGTTTGATCGACGAGGATGACCTGCATGACTGATGACGTTCAAGGAACCGGCACGCCGAACGACCCGTGGAAGCTGACGACACCGCCCGGCAAGAGCGAGTTCGACGCCTACCGCGATCCCGATGCCGACCCACCAGCCCTCGTGGTGCAGGTCGGAGCCACGCAACTGCGCTACCACCTGCGGTGCATCGAAGACCTGCACACCATGCTCAAGGCTCACGGCACGTGGATGCCGCTGGGCAACGCCGACGAGCAGAAGAACGCCAAGCCCGGCACCGTCGAGGCATGGGGACGATCCGCCGACAACCCGGTGAACGGTTGGTACGGCTTCAAGAAGGGTCTGCGCGGCCGGTTCGGAAACTACGTGCCGCCGGTGCTGGAAGCGCTCGGTCTGGCCGAGGTCGAGCACAACGCGCGCGACAACTCGATGCGCGCGCTCTGAACGCACAAGTACGCTCCTTCCATGGGGATGCTCACCGCCTGCTCGCTCGATTGCCCGGATAGCTGCAGCCTGGAAGTCACGATCGAGAACGGCCAGATGGTCAGCATCGACGGCGTCACCGACGGACCCAATCCGGGTACGAACGGTTGGATCTGCGCCAAGGTCAAGAACACGCCGCAACTCCTCCATGGCCCCGACAGGATCACCGCGCCGTTGCGACGGTCTGGTGTGAAGGGCTCGGGCGAGTTCGTCGAGATCAGTTGGGACGAGGCGCTCGACGTGTTCGCTGCAAAGGTCACCGACGCGGTTGCGGCACACGGTTGGGATTCCGTCGTGCCGTACCTGTACAGCTCCTCTGCGGGCAAGCTGGGTCGAGAAGGCCTGTCGCCACTGGTCTGGGAGCAGTTGGGAGCAGCGCGGACCGACATCACGATCTGCGCGGCGACAGTCGGCGAGGCATGGGATCGCACGTATGGCTCGCTGCCGTCCGCCGATGCCGCCGATCTGCAACACAGCGCGTTGATCGTCGTGTGGGGCGCCAACCCGAACGTCTCGCATCCGCATCTCGCACCAGTCATCGAAGAGCGTCGACGCGCCGGAACGAAGTTGATCGTCGTCGATCCGCGACGCACGCCGATCGCCGGTCGCGCCGACCTGCACCTTGCTGTTCGGCCCGGCACCGACGGAGTGCTGGCGATGGCGATCGCGTCGCTGTTGCAGCGCGACGGCAACATCGATCGGACGTTCATCGACCGCTGGGTCGACGGTGCCGACGAGTACCTCGCCGCGTGCGGGGAGTGGACTCCGTCGCGCGCCGCTGAGGTTTGCGACGTTCCGGTTGGCGACATCGAGCAGTTCGCCGAGATGTACGGCACGATTCGCCCGGCAATGTTGCGCGTCGGCTGGGGGCAGGAGCGCAACCGCAACGGTGGATCGGCAAGCCGTGCCGTGTTCGCCCTGCCGGCTCTGGCCGGACACTTCGGTGTGCCTGGTTCGGGCGTGTTCAATTCGATTGGCGGGGGAACCGGCTACGACGTCGAAGCGATTCGGCGCGGTGTCGTCGGCAACGTTGCATCGCCTGTCAGACGACCGATCAACATGAACCGGCTCGGCCGCATCCTCACCGACGACGAGGGTGGGCGCGTCGAGGTGCTCTTCGTACAGGGGTCGAACCCCGCGGCTACTTGCCCCGAACAAGCCATGGTGCTGCAGGGCTTGTCGCGCGACGATCTCTTCACCGTCGTCCACGATCTCACGATGACCGACACGGCGCGATTGGCCGACCTCGTGCTGCCGGCAACTTCGCAGTTCGAAGTCGAAGAGGTGGTGGGCAGCTACGGCTCGTTCGTCATCCAAGATGCCCCGGCCGTGATCCCGCGCGTCGGTGAGAGTCGCACCAACGACGAGGTCAGTGTCGGAGTGGGAATCCGCCTCGGCCTCGATGCACAGCAATGGGACCCGAACCCACAGCGGTTGCGTCGGTTGGCGATGGGTGATCGGGTGCTGCCCATCCAGGGGTCTCCGGCGAATGGGTCGGTGCAGTTCCGCGACTCCGATCCGGGCGGAAGGGTGCAGTTGGTCTGTGACGCCGATGGCGTCGATCATCTGCCGGCCTACCGGCCGATCGGGCTGCCTGATCTGCCGATCACCCTCATCACGCCGGCCACGAGCCGCACGACCAGTTCGATGTTCGGCAACATCGCACCGGCGAACGCCGACCTGCATCTGCATCCGGCCGATGCAACCGCGAGGGGCCTGGCCAGCGGCGATCGCGCTCGGATCACCAACGGTCGCCACACGATCGAGGCGATCGTTGCCATCGACGCCACTCTGCGACCAGGACTCGCCACGATGCCGAAGGGCATGTGGCGTCGCGACGGCCACCAAGGCTTCACCGCCAACGTGTTTGCCCCCGACCACCTATCCGACCTTGCCGGCGGGGCCAGCTTCAACGACGCCAGGGTCGAGGTGTCAGCCGTCAGCGCTTGATCCGCGCCGCCAACTCCGACACACCGTCGCCATGCAGCGCGGCAAGCCCGGAAGGCCGGCCGCAGATCGCCAGCAGCACGTCTTCTGCCGGGCCCTCGACGGTTGGTGCGGTGGCCGGGCCGTGAGACCAGCCCAAGTCGCTGGCGACGAAGTGCAGACCCTGAGCTGTTTTGGCGGGGGAGATCAACGGATTCTTGGTGCGTACCGCGGTGTCGAGCGCAGCGCGGACGTCGTCGGCCTGCCACTCACTCGCCAAGCCGAGCGGTCGACGGATGTCGAGCTCGTGGACGATGTGGTCCATGTGCAGTTCGTTGGTCTTGATGAGCTTGCCGATCCCCACTAGGTGATGGCTCGAACGCTCGAACTCGGCGATCAGGACCTGCTGGGGATGGCTGTTGGCATACCGCACCGACTCGGCGGCCGAGCCGCGGTTCAGGTTGCCGCGGTACTTGAACAACAGCACCGGCCCAACCGTGCGCAACGGTGTGACACCGCCGTACGTCATGTGGCCGAAGACATCGCACACCCGCCAGCCGTCGCACAGGCTCGGCTCCAGCCACTGCGTTGCTGACAGCGAGTTGCCCAGAGCGACGAGTCGATCGGTCATCGCACTGTTCAGGGTCGGGTAGTCGAATATGAAGACAGTCTTGCTCATGCAGATCATTCGTGGCGACGCCGTGCCCGGATCACCGCCGGTTACGTTGGCGAGATGGCTGATACATCGGTCGGGAAGAACGCCTCGGGCAGATGCGAGTGTGGCGGCGTGAGCTACGTCGTCGATGGGCCCTTGCGCTCGGTATGGAACTGTCACTGTCACCGATGTCGCCGCTTTACGGGGCATCACATGGCGGCCTCTGCATCGTTGCCGGACAGGGTCCGTTTCATCAGCGACTCGACTCTCACGTGGTATTCGCCGGACCCGAGCGTTGCTTACGGGTTCTGTTCCACATGCGGTTCGTCGTTGTTCTGGCGTGCCGCGGCACAACCCGACCACCTGTCGATCTGTGCCGGCACGCTCGAGCAACCCACGGGATTGCACACCTCCAGCGCCTGGTGGATGGCCGAGCATGGCGACTACCACACTCCGGAACCCGACCTGATCGACTTCGAGTACGAGGCCACCCCGGCCGGGCCATCTGCTGGCTAGCCTCCGCCACGATGAGCGAATCGATTTCTGCGAGCTCCGCAACTGTCGTCGTGGTCGGAGCAATCAACGTCGACCTGGTGGTGGTCGCGCCGCGACTTCCCGGGCCCGGCGAAACCGTTGTCGGCGGAGGGCTGCAAACCTACGGAGGCGGCAAGGGTGCCAACGCAGCGGTAGCCGCAGCGCGGGCCGGCGCCGTCGTTCGATTGATCGGTGCAGTCGGCGCCGACGACACCGGTGTGGCAGCGCTCGCCGAGTTGCGTGATGCCGGAGTCGATGTCAGCGACGTCGCTGGGCTCATCGGACAAGCAACGGGCGTGGCATTGATCGTGGTTGACGAGGATGGCGAGAACCAGATCGCTGTCGGTGCGGGGGCTAACGCCGCGCTCACGGTCGATCACGTCAGGCGTTGCTTGCGCGCAACGTTGCAATCAGCGGGATGCGTGCTCGTGAGCACCGAGATCCCCGCCGCGGCCGTTGCGGCAGCCGTCGAGGAAGCCACCGCGGCCGGCGTGACGTGTGTGCTGAACCCGGCGCCGGTGCTCCCCATCGTCGCCGAACTGCTCGACCTCGGCCCGATCCTCACTCCGAACGGCTCGGAGCTCAGCGACCTCGCAGCTTTGATGGGGCAGGGCACGGGCTCCGCTGTCGGCGACGCAGCGATCATTGCTGCCCGCAGTCATCGGCCGGTAGCCGTCACCCAGGGCGGCGACGGTGTGCTGGTGGTGAGCCCCGATGGATCGTCTCGGCAGGTGTCCGCCCCACCAGTCGAGGTTCGTGACACGACGGGGGCCGGCGACACCTTCAACGGTGTGCTGGCCGCCCGACTGGCGAGCGGTGACGACCTGGCAACGGCGGTTCCCTTCGCCGTTGCTGCCGCGTCACTGTCAGTCACTCAGGTCGGTGCGCGCGGCGGCATGCCGACAGCTGTGGAGATCGACGCGGCGATGCACTGACCCCGCCGCGTCAGGCGGTGTGTGTCGACTCGGCTTCGGGGTCGGCCTCCGCGCAGGCTTGGCAGCGACCGACGATCGCGAAATGTGAGCCGTCGAGCACGAAGCCGTAGTCGCGCTCGAGGGTTCGCCGCGCAACGTCGAACACTCGCCGCGGCACAGCCACGTGCCGCCCGCAGTTCTCACACACGAGGTGGCGGACGTCGCTGGAAACTGCCGTACGTTCGTAGATGGCCGGGCCATGAGAAAGGTGGATGTGCCGCACCACCCCGATCTCTTCCAGCAAGGCCAGCGTGCGGTACACCGTCGAGACGTGAGTCTCGCCAAGTGACTCGGCGAGCTCTTCAGCGGTGAAGGCGCGCTGCTTGGCACGCACGGCGGCGAGGATGGCCGTTCGCGTCTTACCGACCGTGTGTCCCTCTTCGCGAAGACGTGCCGCGATGGCTGCCGGGTCGACGAGATCTCCGGTGTGCTTGCGACGGACCGTGGTCATCCGTGGTCGGCCAAGGAGGAGATCCAGGCGCACACCTCGTCGACGCCTGCTCCGGTCTTGGCCGACGCCTCGATCGTTCGCACGTCGGGGTTGACGTCGCGAAGGTTGGCGCGAAACAGATCGAGGTCGAAGTCGAGGTAGGGCAACAGGTCGATCTTGTTGATGATCACCACATCGGCGGAACGGAACATCACCGGGTACTTCAACGGTTTCTCCTCACCCTCTGTGACCGAGAACACCATGGCCCGGGCATCCTCGCCGACATCGAACTCGGCTGGACAAACCAGATTGCCGACGTTCTCGATCACCACGAGATCGAGGTCGGCGAGCGGCAGTCGCGGCAACGCCGAGCGCACCATCGTCGCGTCGAGATGGCATTCACCGCCGAAACCGTTCGCGGTGTTGACGAGCGACACGGGGGCGCCGAGACCGGTCAACCGATCGGCATCGATGGACGTCTCCACATCACCCTCGATGATCCCCACGCGCAAGCCGGAGTTGAGCTTCAGGAGCACCTCGCGCAGCAGCGTGGTCTTGCCCGCCCCGGGAGACGACATGAGGTTGACGACATG
>DATAJN010000653.1:0-4346 GCA_036262105.1 Ilumatobacteraceae bacterium | reverse complement strand
CGGCGGTGCGCTGGCTCGCAAGCCGCAGGTTCCGGCGACTGCTGGAACCATGCCGACCCACACCCCCCTGTTCGGCTTCCTGGTGGCCGGCGTCATCATCATCGTCGCCGGTCTGACCTTCTTCCCAGCGCTCGCCCTGGGTCCGATTCTCGAGCACCTCTCACTGTGACCAGTGACCGACTTCTGAGGAAACCATGACCGCAACACTGCAACACTCCCCCGAGCCTCGCGCTCCGAAGGTTCGCACCAAAGCGCCTGGATCGAAGTCGATCTTCGATCCGGCGATCATCAAGACCGCATCGATCGATGCGCTCAAGAAGTTGAACCCGCGCACGATGATGCGCAATCCGGTGATGTTCATCGTCGAGGTCGGTTCGGTGGCGACCACCTACCTGTTCATCCGCGACTTCTCCAACAACGACGCCAAGCAGAACGCCTTCGCCGGTCTCGTCGCAGCCTGGCTGTGGTTCACAGTGCTGTTCGCCAACTTCGCCGAAGCGATGGCTGAAGGACGCGGCAAGGCACAGGCGGCGGCACTTCGCAAGACGCGGGCCGACACGATCGCCCGGATCCGGATGCCCGACGGAACAACCACGCCGAAGGCATCGTCGGCACTTCTGGTCAACGACCTGTGTGTCGTCGTCGCCGGGGAGATCATCCCTGGCGACGGCGAGATCGTCGAGGGCATCGCCACGGTCGACGAATCGGCAATCACCGGCGAATCGGCGCCGGTGATCCGCGAGTCCGGTGGCGATCGGTCGGCGGTCACGGGCGGCACGCGTGTGTTGAGTGACGAGATCGTCGTGCGCATCACGGCAAAGCCGGGGGAGACGTTCCTCGATCGCATGATCGCGTTGGTCGAGGGCGCCAACCGGCAGAAGACGCCGAACGAGATCGCCCTGAACATCCTGCTCGCGGCCTTGACGATCGTGTTCCTGCTCTCGGTGGCCACACTTCAACCACTGGCGATCTTCTCCAAAGCGCAGCAGCCGGCCGCTCCCAACACCGAGGCGCTGACAGCCGACGGTGTCACCGGCATCGTGCTGATCTCGCTGCTCGTCTGCCTGATCCCGACGACGATCGGCGGCTTGTTGTCGGCGATCGGCATCGCCGGCATGGACCGCCTCGTGCAACGCAACGTGCTGGCGATGTCGGGACGTGCGGTCGAGGCAGCCGGCGACTGCACCACGCTGCTGCTCGACAAGACCGGCACGATCACCTACGGATCCAGGCAGGCATCGGAATTCATCCCGGTCACCGGAGTGACCGCACGAGACCTCGCCGAAGGCGCACTTGTTTCGTCGCTGGCCGACGAGACCCCGGAGGGACGGTCGATCGTCGAGTTGGCGGTTCACGACTTCGGCCTGACGATCGTCGAGGACCCGAACGCGGTGCTCGTACCGTTCACCGCCCAGACCCGCATGTCGGGCATGGACATGAGCAGCGGGCGCGAAGTTCGCAAGGGCGCCGCTGACTCGGTTCGTCGTTTCGTGGAGGTCGAGGGCGGTTCATTTCCCCTCGAGGTGCTGCCGGTCGTCGAGCAGGTTTCGAAAGACGGCGCGACCCCCCTCGTCGTGATCGACCGCTCGACGGCGGCAGCACCGTGGCGAGTCCTCGGTGTGATCCGGCTGAAGGACACCGTCAAGCCCGGAATGCGTGATCGCTTCGACCAGATGCGGGCGATGGGCATCCGCACCATCATGATCACCGGCGACAACCCGCTGACCGCTGCGGCGATCGCCGACGAGGCAGGCGTCGACGGGTTCTTGGCCGAGGCCACGCCAGAAGACAAGATGGCCTTGATCAAGCGCGAGCAGGCCGGCGGCAACCTCGTGGCCATGACGGGTGACGGCACCAACGATGCGCCGGCACTGGCCCAGGCCGACGTGGGTGTGGCGATGAACACCGGTACGCAGGCCGCCAAAGAGGCCGGCAACATGGTCGACCTCGACAGCAACCCCACCAAGCTGATCGAGATCGTCGAGGTCGGCAAGCAGTTGCTGATCACCCGCGGATCTCTCACCACCTTCTCGATTGCCAACGACGTCGCCAAGTACTTCGCCATCATCCCGGCGATGTTCTCCGGCGTGTTGCCGGCGCTCGACTCGCTCAACGTGATGCATCTCGGCAGCCCACGCTCGGCGATCCTGTCGGCAGTCATCTTCAACGCGCTGATCATCATCATGCTGGTCCCGCTAGCCCTGCGCGGCGTGAAGTTCCGCGCCGAAGCGGCGGCCGCAGTGCTGCGGCGCAACCTGTTGATCTACGGGGTTGGCGGCATCATCGCCCCGTTCATCGGCATCAAGCTCATCGACATCGTCATCTCAGCCATGGGAGTAGTGAACTGAAATGCGTGCACTGATCCGCCAACTCCGGCCGGCCCTCCTCACCGTGATCGTCTTCACGTTGATCTGTGGCGTGGCCTACCCGTTGCTCAGCACAGCGATCGGCCAGGTCGCCTTCGGCAACAAGGCAAACGGCTCTTTGATCAAGCGTGACGGTGTCGTCGTCGGCAGCAAGCTGATCGGCCAGACGTTCACCGATCCGAAGTACTTCGCTCCTCGTCCGTCGGCGGCCGGTGCTGGGTATGACGGCTCGGCGAGCTCTGGCTCGAACCTCGGCCCCACGAGCCCCGACCTCCTCTCGGCGGTGAAGGACCGGGTCGCCGCCTACCGCCAGGAGAACGGGCTGGCAGCCGACGCCCTAGTGCCGGTCGACGCTGTCACCGCGTCGGCCTCGGGCCTCGACCCGCACATCTCGGTCGCCAACGCCCGTCTGCAGGCCCCCAGGGTCGCCAAGGCCAGAGGGCTGGATCCCGCCGTGGTGGCCAAGCTCGTCGTCAAGTACACCGACGGGCGCCAGCTGTGGGTGTTGGGCGGGCCAGGCGTCAACGTTGTCGAGTTGAACCTGGCGCTCGACGACCTCGCGGCCTGAGCGTGGCGCTCCGAACGGACTGGGGCTAGGACCGTGGGCGCCCGTGGAACTCTGCGCATCTACCTCGGTGCGTCTCCGGGCGTCGGCAAGACCTACCGGATGCTCGGTGAAGGGGTACGACGCAAGGAGCGCGGAACCGATGTGGTGGTCGGCATCGTCGAGACGCACGGTCGCCATCAGACTGCAGCACAGATCCGCGACCTGGAAGTGATGCCGCTGAAGGCGATCGAGTACCGCGGTACCACCTTGAAAGAGATGGACCTCGACGCCATCCTGGCGCGGCAGCCGGACGTGGTGCTGGTCGACGAGTATGCGCACACCAACGCGCCCGGCTCGACAAACGAAAAGCGGTGGCAAGACGTCGAGCAGTTGCTCGACGCCGGGATCGATGTGATCTCGACCGTCAACATCCAGCACCTCGAATCACTGAACGACGTGGTCTCGCGCATTACGGGCACCACGCAACGTGAGACCGTGCCCGACGCGATCGTGCGCCGCGCCGACCAACTGGAGCTCGTCGACATGGCTCCGGAAGCGATCCGTCGGCGAATGGCGCACGGCAACATCTACCCGGCCGAACGAATTGATGCCGCGATGGCCAACTACTTCCGCCCGGGCAACCTCAGCGCTCTGCGAGAACTCGCCCTTCTGTGGCTCGCCGACCGGGTCGAAGAGTCGCTGCACAGCTACCTCGAAGCCCATGGCATCGCCGACACCTGGGAGACGCGCGAGCGAGTCGTCGTAGGCATAACCGGCATTGCCGGGGGCGAGACGCTGATCCGCCGCGCGGCGCGAATGGCCGGACGAGCGCGCGGCGAGCTGCTCGGCGTGCACGTCGCGATCGACGACGGTCTTAGCCGGGGCGACACCGATGCGCTCGCCGCTCAACGACGGTTGGTTGTGGAGCTCGGCGGCACCGTGCACGAGGTCGTCGGCCACAACACGGCCGAATCGTTGGTCGCCTTCGCGAAACGGGAAAAGGCCACGCAGCTGGTGCTCGGCGCAACGCGACGGAGTCGATGGCATGAGCTCACGCACGGATCGTTCGTCGCTCGCGTGACGCGACTTGCCGGTGGGATCGACGTGCACGTCATCGCCCATCAAGCCGGTGAGGACGCGACAAACGTGTCATCGCCGCTACGGGCTCCACCCGGGCTCGACCGACGCCGACTGATCACGGCATGGCTAGCGACGGTCGTGAGCCTTCCGCTGTTCATGATCGTCACTGTGCCATTTCGCGACCAATTCGCCCTGTCCACCGAACTGCTGCTCGCGCTGGCGCTCGTTCTGGCTCTCGCCGCACTCGGCGGCAAGATCGTCGCCGCGGTCGCCGCTGTCGCCGCGTCGTTGCTCGTCAACTGGTTCTATGTCCCTCCGTACGGAACGCTGACCATCGCCGAGGGCGAAAATGC
>DATAJN010000652.1:0-2168 GCA_036262105.1 Ilumatobacteraceae bacterium | reverse complement strand
CGTCGAGCGAGACGACGCCGCCGAAGTGGACCGACAGTCCTACGACATCGATCACGCCTCGACACCTTTGCGTTCGGCGATGCGGGTGTTCTGGATCAGGTTGGCAAGTAGACCGAAGCCGAACAACGACAGGGAGAACCTCGTCCAGAACTGATGGCCGATGACGTTCTGGGTGAGGAACTTCAGCAGGCAGGTGGCGAAGAAGGCACCGAGCAACCCGCCCCACAAGCTGTAAATGCCGCCCATGATCACGACGGCGATCAGGAAGATCGCCGACTGACGGTTGAACGCCTCGGTGCTCATGCCTTTCGGCACGGTCCCTGCGTACAAACCGCCGGCGACACCGGCCATGAAGGCGGCCAGGGCGAACGCCCACAACTTGTAGCGAGTCACGTCGATCCCTGCCGCCAGTGCGGCTGCCTCGCTCTGGCGGATCGACGCCCAAGCGCGACCGGGCTTGCGGGAGAGGACGTACGCAGCCAACATGAACATGACGAACGCACCGACAACGACGAAGCGGTAGTAGGCGACATCGGTGCCGGCGAATGACGGCCGCCGAGTGGCTTTGATGTCGCTGATGGTCGTGACCACACCCTTGAAGCCGGAGCCGCCGTTGGGGAACTTGATCTGAACGAGGATGATCTCTAACCCGGCGGCAAGCATGAGCGTGACCAGGGCGAGATACAACCCGCTGACGCGCAGCGCGGGGAGCCCGATCATGACGCCGATCGCTGCTGCCACCAGCCCACCGATGATCAGCAGTACGGGGTAGGGAAGCGTCGTCGCGAACGCCAGTCTGATGGTGACCCAGCAACCGATGCCGTATGGGGCGACCTGGCCGAGCGACACCAGTCCAACTCGACCGTAGAGAAGCCCGGCGCTGGCGCAGACGATCGAGAACACCGCCATCTGCGTGAAGTTGGCGATCCAGAAGGGTTGAAAGTAGGCCGGGATCGCGAACAGCCCGATCAGCAGCACGACCACGACGGCGCCAGCTTCGAAGAAGCGGTTGGTGAAGATCCGGGCGAGCACCGAGAGCTTGGGTTCGGTCACCGGCGCGGAAGAAGAGGTGGCGACTGCTGTCATCGCATCTCCCTGCCTGACAGAACGACTGTGCGCTTGCGGCTGATCCACACGATCGCCACGACCGCCACGACGAACGGCGTCGTCTTGCGGTAATCACCCATGAACTGCAGCGAGTCTCTGAACGGGGTGAGCGTTGCCTCGATGACCCCGATGAGCATGCTGGCAACGAACGTAATGGGCAGCGAGCGGAACTGGCCGACGATTGCCCCGCCCAGTGCACCGACCACAAACCATGTCAGCGTGCCTTGGTCGAGGCTCTTGAACAACGGCGGCAGCAGCAGGAACACGCAGCCGCAGATCACGCCGGACCCCAGCCAGGCCAACGCCTCGATTCGCCGGATGGGGACGCCGAGCAAGGAAGAGACGTCTCGGTCGTTGGCGATCGCCCGCATGGCGGTGCCGGTGGCGGTGGTCTTGAGGAACACGCTGACCACGACGACCACGAGAACGGCGAAGCCGAGGGCGACGATTTGGGAGGTGGTGACGATCCCTCCGGCGATCGTGAACTTCTTGGTGGGCAAGACGATGGCCCGGGGCTTCGACGTGTCCCACCGCTCTTTCATGATTCCCAGAAGGAACAGTGCAACGCCGACCATGCCCAACGACTTGACCAGCGGGTCGCGACGAGAGAGCTTCGGCGCGATCCACACGCCGTACAGAAGCGTGATGGCCGCGCAGATCAACACCAGCGCCGGGTAGGCGAGGATCTTCGCCCCGTGGGCAATCGGCGTGGGTTTGCTCAGACTTCCACCCATCAGCGACCAGGCGATGTGCGCGCCCATCGCACCGATCGCACCAAAGGCGAGGTTGACGACTCCGGTGGTCCGGTACAGGACCACAAGTCCTGTACCGGTCACCGCATACATGGCCCCGAAGGCCAGGCCCTGGATGATGTAGGGCCAAAATTCACCAAGACCTGGCATATCGAGGTTGTTTCCTTTGATGCTTACTCGTCGGTCACGAACCGATCAGGGTGTGTTGAGGCCTTGCGCCTTCTCGGCAGCGCGGGCAGCGGTCAGGATCGGCTCGACTTCGGCGATCGGGAAGCAGTCCTTGTCGAGCACCATCGTGTCGGTCCCGTT
>DATAJN010000651.1:0-6101 GCA_036262105.1 Ilumatobacteraceae bacterium | reverse complement strand
GACGACGGCAACGGTGTGCAGGATCCGCAGTTGATGCGCCATGCTCTGGAATACGCCCGCGTGCTCGACATCACCTTGGCCCAGCACTGCGAGGTTGCGGCGCTCACCAAGGGGGCGGTCATGCACGAGGGCTCGTGTTGCAGTCACCTCGGGCTTGCGGGGTGGCCAGCCCTCGCCGAGGAGCTGATGGTGCACCGCGACATCGAGTTGTCGCGCCTGACCGGGGCGCGGATACATCTGCTGCACCTGTCGACGGCACGCAGCGTCGCACTCGTTCGCGCGGCCAAGGCCGACGGTCTGGCAGTGACGGCTGAGGCGACCCCGCACCACTTCTCGCTCACCGACGAGCTACTTGCCGGCTACGACTCGGTGTACAAGGTCAACCCTCCGCTGCGCACGACTGCTGATCTGGCGGCGATCAAAGCCGGGCTCGCCGACGGCACGATCGATGCCATTGCCACCGATCATGCGCCGCACCCACCGGAGTCGAAAGAAGCGCCACTCGACCAGGCACCGCCCGGAATGCTCGGCCTGGAGACAGCGCTGTCGTTGGCCATCACCGAGCTCGGTATGCCGCTGGCCGAGATCGTGGCGGCGCTCAGTTGGAAGCCGGCAGCCATCGCCGGCATCGACGACCGGCACGGAAGGCCGATCGCGGTCGGCGAGCCGGCCAACCTCGTGGTGTTCGACCCGGAT
The DNA here is from genome assembly GCA_036262105.1 of Ilumatobacteraceae bacterium. Lineage (GTDB taxonomy): Bacteria > Actinomycetota > Acidimicrobiia > Acidimicrobiales > Ilumatobacteraceae > JAENVT01. The sequence continues at coordinate 5,405 of DATAJN010000651.1, read as the reverse complement.
GCGGAGTGGACGGTCGTGCCGGCCAAGTTGGCCAGCAAGAGCCGCAACACGCCATACGCCGGACGCACGATGCGGGGCAAGGTGCGCCACACGATGCTCGCTGGCTCTCCCGTGGTCATCGACGGCATCGCCCAGCGTTGACGGTGTGGAGTGTCTCGAGGCCCCCAGGTGGGCGCGTAACACTCCACAGGCACGGTGTGGGATTGGGGGGTCAGAGGCGGGTGAGGATCTCTGGGCCGTGGTCGGTGACCACGACGGTGTGTTCGGAGTGTGCGGCCAGCGAACCGTCGGCAGTGACGACCGTCCAGTCGTCGTCGAGCACCAAGACCTCGTCGTTGCCACCGGCGATCAACATCGGTTCGATCGCCAGCACCACACCTGGCTCCAGCCGCGGGCCCTTGCCGCGCCGACCACGGTTCTCGACATCAGGATCTTCGTGCATCGCCCGACCGATTCCGTGGCCGCAGTAGTCGCGAGGGCTGCCGTAGTTCGCTGCCTGAACCACCGATTCGACGGCGGCGCCGACATCGCCGAGGTTGCCACCCGGCAACATTGCCGCGACGGCCGCCGCCAGGGCGCGATCAGCTGTGTCGATCAGCCGCTGCGCTTCGGGATCGATCGTGCCGATACCCATCGTGAATGCCGCGTCGCCGTGCCAGCCATTGACGATCGCACCGCAATCGATCGAGACGATGTCGCCGACTTGCAGCGCACGCTCGTTGGGTATCCCGTGCACCACCTCGTCGTTGACCGACGCGCAGATCACAGCCGGGTAGCCGTGGTAGCCGAGGAAGTTCGACATCGCACCGCGCCCGGCCAGCACGTCCCTGGCCACTCGATCGAGGTGCAACGTGGTGACACCGGGTCGGGCCGCGGCACGAATCGCCTGATGCATCTCGGCGACCACCCGGCCGGCGGAGCGCATGTGCGCGAGATCAGTCGCGGAGCGGCGCGGCAAGCGACGCACTGCCCTTACCCTCACCGCGCGGCGTCGACGGCCGCGGCAAGTAGGCGAAACACTGCCTCGGGCGTGCCGACCCCGTCGACGACTGCCAGCCGATCTTGGCTTTGGTAGTACTCGATCAGCGGCGCTGTCTGCTGCTCGTAGAGGTCGAGCCGGTGCTCGATCGCCTCGGGTGTGTCGTCGTCGCGATGCATGACATCGCCGCCGCAGACCTCGCAGATCCACGGCGACTTCTCGGAACCGCTGGCCACGTAGTTGGTGCCACAGTCACGGCACACACGGCGGGCGCTGAGCCTGGCCAGCACGAGCTCGCGTGGCACGTCGAGATCGAGGACGAGGTCGATCGGTTGCTCGCTCGACATCTCGTCGAGCACCTGAGCCTGGAACACGGTGCGCGGAAATCCATCGAGGATGTAGCCACGACCTTTGGCATCGTGGTGGCTCAGTCGCTCCCTGACGAGACCGATCATGATGTCGTCACCGACCAGCCCGCCGTCGTCCATGACCTTCTTGGCCATGCGACCGAGGTCGGTGCCCTCACGAACTGCGGCGCGCAGCATGTCGCCCGTGGAGATGTGTGGTACGACGAAGTGGCGCGACAGACGCACACACTGCGTTCCCTTACCAGCACCTTGCCGGCCGAGCAGAATGAGCCGAGCGCCGGGGATCACGTCGCCGATGACCCGCCTTCCGTCAGACGGGACAACGTCACTTCAGGAAGCTCTCATAGTTGCGAAGCATCAACTGGCTGTCGATCTGTCGCATGAGCTCGAGTGCGACGCCGACCGAAATCAACACGGTTGTGCCGGCGAAGGGGAAGTTCTGGACGTTGAACAACCACAAGATGATGTAGGGAGTGATCGCCACGACGGCGATGAACAAGGCACCAGGCAATGTGATGCGGTTGACGGCCTTCGCCAGGTAGCGCTCGGTCTGTGGGCCGGGTCGGACACCGGGAATGAAGCCGCCCTGGCGGCGAATCTGGTCGGCTTGGCGGATGGGGTCGAAGGCGATGGAGTTGTAGAAGTACGCGAACGCCACGATCATCAGGGAGAACAGCACGATGTAGACCATTCCGTGGCTGTTGACCAGGTTGGCGTCGACCCACTTCTGCACGGTCGCTCGCCAGCCGGTGCCGTTGCTACCGCCGAGGAAGTTGGTGATCAACACCGGCAAGAGCAACACCGAGCTGGCGAAGATGATCGGGATGACACCGCTCTGATTGACCTTCAGCGGGATGTAGGTGTTCTGACCGCCGTACATCCGCCGGCCTACGACGCGCTTGGCGAACTGAACAGGGATACGTCGTTGGGCGAGCTCGACGCGGACGATGGCCACCACGATGAGCAGGCTGACGAACACCAGCAACACGAACGCGAACCACTTCTGTTCCTGAAGAATCGAGTAGTAACCGAACGGCAGGCGGCTGACCACCGACGCGAAGATGACCATGCTCATGCCGTTGCCGATGCCCCGCTGGCTGATCATCTCGCCCAGCCACATCAACACGGCGGTGCCGGCAACGAGAGTGAGGATGACCAGGTAGCCACGCGGCCACATGCCATCGGGAAGAAGCTTGACGTTCTTGGGCAGTCGCTGAGCAGCGCCGAAGAACGCGTTGCCGTTGCCATTGCCGAAGATGAACGTGAGCGCCGTGGCCTGCATGAGCGAGATGCCGATGGCCAGGTACCGCGTGTACTGCGTGATCTTGCGTTGACCGACCGCACCCTCTTGCTGGAGCTTCTCGAGCTTGGGGATCACCACACCGAGCACCTGCATGATGATGCTGGCGGTGATGTACGGCATGATCCCGAGCGCGAAGATCGAGAAACTGCCGAAGGCGCCGCCGGAGAACAGGTCGAGAAAGCCCAAGGCTCCCTGCGACTCGACACCCTTCTTGAACTGCTTGATGGCGTCGGGATCGATGCCAGGGACGCGAATGGCAACGCCGAGCCGGTACAGCGCGATGAGCACCATCACGAAGAAAATCTTGTTCCGCAGATCGGTGACCTTGAAGACATTCTTCAGGTTCGACAGCACAGCGACTCCCTTGTCGGCTCGGCGGGTTGTTGTGGAATCAGCGGTTGGTGAACTGGTTGCCCTTGACCGGCGGACGGCCTTGCTTGAACGGCAGCGGCAACAGCGTGACGCTACCGCCTGCGGCCGTGATGGCAGCCCCAGCAGCCTTCGAAACTCCGTGAGCCGTGACGTCGATCTTCGAGGTGATCTCGCCCCGCGCGAGCACCTTGACGAAGGCTCCCTTGCGAACCAGGCCCTTGGCGACGAGCACGTCGGGATCGACCACCGACTCCCCACATCCGGCGAGCTGGTCGAGGTTGACGGGGCTGTATTCGACGCGGAACGGGTTGTTGAAACCCTTCAACTTCGGGACCCGTTGCTTGAGCGGCATCTGGCCGCCCTCGAAGCCGCGGGCCACTTTGCCACGGCCACGCGATTGCTGGCCCTTGGTACCGGCACCGGCGGTCTTGCCACCCTTGCCACCGATACCGCGTCCGACGCGCTTCTTGGACTTGGTTGACCCTGGTGAGGGGGCGAGTTGGTCGACACGCATGTCAGTTCTCCGTGACGGTGATGAGGTGGCCGACCCGGGCGATCATGCCGCGGATCTCCTTGCGATCGGGCAGCGTGTTGGTGTCGCCAATCTTGCGCAGGCCCAGCGCGCGCATCGTGCCGCGCGTCTTGGGCTTGTTGGCGATGGTCGAACGGATCTGCTTGACCGTGATGGTCTTGCCGGTCGGGTCAGCAGATGTCGAGGCATGAGTTGCGCGGGCCATCAGTGCGACTCCCCTGCTGCGATCTGCTTCTTGCGCTCGTTGTACGCGTTGAGCATGCCCTTCGGCACGAACTCTTCGGCGGACAATCCCCGGCGACGCGCCACTTCCTCCGGACGCTGCAACGACTGAAGGCCGTGGATGGTCGCCCGGGCGACGTTGATGGCGTTCGAGGAGCCGAGCGACTTGCACAGCACGTCGTGCACGCCGGCCTCTTCGAGGATGATCCGAGCAGCACCGCCGGCGATGACACCGGTACCGGCTGCGGCGGGCTTCATCAACACCCGGCCGGCGCCAGTGACGCCGATGACCGGATGAGTGATGGTGCTGCCGGCCAAGGGGACGTCGAACAGGTTCTTCTTGGCTTCCTCGGTGCCCTTCTGGATCGCCAGCGGCACCTCCTTGGCCTTGCCGTAACCGAGGCCGACGCGGCCGTTGCCGTCACCAACCACGACCAAGGCCGTGAACGAGAATCGCCGACCGCCCTTGACGACCTTGGCAACGCGATTGATGTGAATGACACGCGACTCGCGCAGCCCGCCGGAATCAACCGAGCTGTGACCTTGCGGTGTGTTGGCGTAACTCGAGGGCGCTGCCATCAGAACTCCAGACCTGCTTCACGCGCGGCAGCGGCGACCGCTGCGACGCGGCCGTGGTAGAGGAACCCACCACGGTCGAACACCACTTGGTTGACGCCTGCGGCCTTCGCCCGCTCGGCCAAGACCTGGCCGAGACGAGCCGCCGCGGCAACAGTCGAACCGCTGCCCGCGGCACGTAGCTCGGCCTCGGCGGTCGATGCGGCCACCAGCGTGCGGCCTGCATCGTCGTCGATGACCTGCAGCGACAGGTGCTTGTTGGAACGAAACACGGCCAGGCGCGGACGAGCCGCGGTGCCGTGGATCTTCTTGCGTACCCGCCGGTGGCGGATGATTCGGCCTTGCCGGCGCTGTTGTGCAACCTTGCTCATCGTTTGCTCACTTCTTACCGGTCTTGCCGGCCTTGCGGAGGACCTTCTCGCCGAGGTAGCGCACACCCTTGCCCTTGTACGGCTCGGGCTTGCGGATCGAGCGGATGTTGGCGGCCACCTGGCCGACGACCTCTTTGTCGATGCCCCTGACGATCACTCGGGTTTGAACTGGCACCTCGAACGTGATGCCTTCGGGCGCATCGACGATGACCGGGTGACTGAACCCGAGCGCCATGCGCAGCTTGTTAGGAGTGACAGCTTCGGCGCGGTAACCGACACCGATGATCTCGAGCTCCTTGCTGAAGCCGTCGGTGACTCCGACGACCATGTTGTTGACGAGCGTGCGGGTGAGGCCGTGCAATGAACGGCTCTCGCGCAGATCGTCGGGACGCTCGACCACCAGCACGGCGTCGTCTCGCCGAACCGAGATGATCCCGGGCAGCTCGCGACTCAAGGTGCCCTTCGGGCCCTTCACCGTGACCCTGTTGCCCTCGGCGAGGTCGTCGATGGTGACGTCGACGCCGCCGGGAACCGTGATGGGGGACTTACCGATACGTGACATGGGTTCTCCGATTCACCACACGTAGCAGAGGACTTCGCCGCCCACTTTGCGCTTGCGCGCTTCGCGGTCGGTCATCAGCCCCTGGCTGGTGGACAGGACGGCCACACCCAGACCGCCCAG
>DATAJN010000650.1:0-3217 GCA_036262105.1 Ilumatobacteraceae bacterium | reverse complement strand
CGCCTCGAGCACCTTGAGAGTCTTGACGACGGTGGAGAGTTGTTCGGGCACTTATCCGAGAATCGTTACGACGCCGTTGTCGCCATCGACTCGCAGACGCATACCCGTCTTGATCGACTTCGTCGCGAATGCCGTTCCAGTGACCGCTGGGAGCCCGTATTCGCGACAGACGATTGCGGCGTGGCTCATCATCCCGCCGGAGTCGGTGACGGTCGCCGCGATCCGCCGGAAGATCGGCGCCCACGAAGGAGCGGTGACCGGAGCGACGAGGATCTCGCCGTCTTCGATCTCTGACACCTGTTCCGCGCTGGTCAGGACGCGTGCGATTCCCTCGACGACGCCCGGCGAGGCGGCAAAGCCGTTCAAGCCGCCATCCGCGCTCACACCGCCGAGCCACTTCTGGATCGACTCGCTGGTGATGCCCCACAGCATGATCGTGAACGGTTCGGTCACGACGTCGGGCGGGGCACCCAGTGCCGGAGGGGCGTCCCATGCCTGGCAGGCCGCCATGATCGCCCGCCGCTTGGCCACCACGTCGGGCCAGTACGACGGACCACGCGGCGCAACACCTGCCGACCAGGCGAACGTCATGTCGCTGATGGCGGTGGGGATCTCGTCGCGCTTGAGCATGAAGATGTCGTCGGGGTCGTGCCAGAACGATTCCTTCACGAACACGTTCGACAGTTCGCGCATCTTCCGCCACATCACGCTGATGCCCCAGTGCTCGACGTAGAAGTTGTGGTTCTCGACGTAGTGGAACACCGTACGGCTGAGGCCCAACTTGGCCTCGAAGTTCACCTTGTCGTCACCGTCGAGAAGATCGATGTATTCAGCCGCCACACGATCGCGTTCGGCGATCACGGCCTCTTGCGGTGTGTCGATCTCCTCCCCCGCCTGCAGCTTGCGGATGTAGCCGCGCATGAACGAGAACGGGATGTCGAGACGCTCCGCCCACACCGCATCGGTGTGGTAGAAGCCGGTTCCGTTCGAGTAGTTGAACCACGGGTACTGCGCCTTGGCATATTCGGCCAGCCAGTCGTTACCGCCGGCTGCGCCGCGAACGATGGCGAGTGCCTGGTCGACCGTGCCTTCGCACAAGATGTCGCCGAGACCGCTCTCGACGGCGAGACGCGCCAGCCGACGCAGCTCCTCGTCGGGCCGGAACAGATCGACGTCGATCCCGGCGACCATCTTGGCGATCGACAGGTCGGGGATGCTCGGGAAGACCTGCTTGCAGAATCCGAAGTAGTCGAGGTACGCGGCGTAGCCGAGGTTGAGCATCTCGAAGTGCAGTTGCCACAGCTCCAACGACAGGTCGATGAGCTCGTGGTAGCCGTGCTGCAGGTCGTAGACGTTGCTGCGGCCGGCGTGACTGGTGACGACCTCGAGCGGCACCATGTCGGGCAGCGGTTCGAAGGTGAGCGCTTCGAGCTTTGCAATCACCGCTTTGGCCTTGTCGATCCATTCGGCCTCGATCGAATCCCAGTTCGCGAAGTAGTGACCGGCGCGTTGCATGAAGTGCTCCACCCTCGCGGGTATCTCCGCAGGGTTCGCCACCCCGACCGGCGCCAGGTAGACCCAGCCGTTGAGGATGCGGATGTCGATGCCCATCGCCGGCGGCACGATGTAGTGACGGCTGTTGTATGAACCGAGTGACGCGAACGCGTACTCGACCAGGCTCATGTCGAACGGGGGCATCACCGTGGGCAGGTGGATGGCGTCGCGGAACCAGAACATCGACTCGTCGTACTGCTTGCGGGCATCACTGAACAGCAGGTGGTACGAGTACAGGTCTTCCCAACCCTCCGCGCCCGGCGGCGTCGTGATGGAGAACGGGCTGTCGAAACGGTCCTTGGTCATGTTGTTTCCCCCAGTTGTTGACGTCGTGGCTACTGCTTGACTTTCACGGGCTTCAGCAGGTTGCTGACCACACCTTCGACCCCGGTGTGCACCCCGTCGCTGACCCGGCGGGGCTTGTTGCTCCACACGGTCTCCGGCCGGCTCTGCAGGAGGTGCACCGTGTGCCCGCCGTCGTCGTCGACAGTGATCGCCCACTCGACATCTTGCGGTCGGCCGAAGTGCTTCTCGGCCCGGCGGGCAAGTTTGGCAATCTCTTTGATCTCGCTGTCGGTCAGGCTCGGCGAGGTGCTGCGTTCGGCATCGAGCGACCTCTCGACAATGGCGTCGCCGACGACACAGCACTCCAGCTCCTTGGCCGAGACCGTTCGCTTGGTGATCTCGAAGATCACCTTGTCGATCATGTAGTTGTCGGGAGTGACGGCGCCCGACACCACCGGCTCACCGAGCCCGAACGAAGAGTCGATGACGATCGTCGAGCGGTCGCCGTTGGTGGGGTTCAATGTGAACGCGACGCCGGCCGCCTTCGGCAGGACCATCTGCTGCACGGCGACGCTCATGGCAACCTCGGCGTGCGGATAGCCGCGCTCGTGGCGGTAGGCGATCGCCCGATCCGTGTACAGGCTGGCCCAGCAACGCACGACGTGGTTGACGACGCGGTCTTCGCCACGAATCCACAAGTACGTGTCTTGCTGGCCGGCAAATGAGGCGTCGGGCATGTCCTCAGCGGTGGAGCTCGACCGCACCGCAACCGCGACGTCGTGGAATCCTGTCTGCTCGCACAGCTGCCGATAGCCCTCGCGGATCACTGTTTCCGCCTCAGGCGAGGGCCCGGCATCGAGCACGGTCTGTCGGCACACCGTCGCCGCTTCGGTGAGTGCGTGCAAGTCGCTGACATCGAGGTCATCGAGCAACGTGTGCAGCACAGGCCCGACATGATCCCTGGCCATCGAGTCGACGAACGCGTGAGTGGTGACGGCGAAGCCCGGCGGTACCGGAAACCCGGCCAGCGTCATGGCCCCCAGGCTGGCGCACTTGCCACCGATGATCGGCCGGTCTGATTCCTGGTAGTCCTGAAAGAAGATGGCGTGGTCCGCCACTACCACGACACCCCTTCATAGGCGTCCCAGCAACGACGGGTCGCCTCGGCCCCGGCGAAGTACGCGGCACGCGCCGAGCGTCGCTTGTCTTCCGTGTCGAGGTAGCGCTCGGCGAACTCGCCGACGTGTCCACCGTGGTCCTCGTCGACCGTGATGTGGATGGTGTGGAACGCGTAGTCCTCGGGGTTCAACAGGTGGCCGTAGTGATGCTTGAAGCCCTCCACTGCACGGATGTAGGCAGGAGGGATCTGGTTCTCGAT
>DATAJN010000649.1:0-2398 GCA_036262105.1 Ilumatobacteraceae bacterium | reverse complement strand
CGGGTTTTCGACCCGGAGCGGCCGTTGCGCCCGGTGGAGTCGGCGGCGCTCGTCCGCTCCCATACGTCCTCGATGGTTCCCGTCCAGCTGGTGTCGGCTTGCCCAACCGGGACGACGACCAAGAGCGGTGCATGAGAACCGACGACAGCGGCCGAGCGCCGACGACCGCCTACGCCAGCGGTGTATTGACAAACCGTTGACAAGCGACAAGCAGAGAGGCCCTCCCCGACGAACGGAAAGGGCCTCTGACCTGGGCTTTCTTGGTGGCGGGGGCAGGATTTGAACCTGCGACCTTCGGGTTATGAGCCCGACGAGCTACCGAGCTGCTCCACCCCGCGTCGGAGTAGAGCATGTACGGTAGCGAACAGCCATTTCGATCACAACCCCTCACGTGTGGAGACAATCGATGGGACTGTTCAGCAAGAAACCGAAGTCGATCATCGTCCAAAAGCCGGCGGTCAAGCCGGTCGCAAAGCCGAACCCCGAAGGGGTCACGACACCAAAGTCCGACAGCTTGTCGCCGAAGTCCGACATCGAGGCGGCGATCCTGAGCCCGTCGTTGACGACCTTGGCACCGACCGCAACGCCAACCTCAACACCGACGCCACCACCAACGTCGACACCGAAGTCCGATGCCCCGCCGCCGCCTTTGGAGATGCCCAAGCTGGCGCCGAAGTACGACCAGCTGCCGCCGCCCAAGCCGGGCAAGCCCGCCAAACCGGCGAAGCAGAAGAACCGCAAGGGTGGCGTCGACCCCGCCGACTTCCTCGCGCTCCGCACCGAGTTGATCCACATGAAGGCCCGCCTCGACGAGAGCGAACAGGCGCGAGCTGTGGTAGAGGCTCGGCTCGGTGCCCTCGATGCCGCGGCTTCGACGTTGAGTTCGGAGCGCGCCGACATCAGCGAAGTCGCCGGCATGGTTGTGCAACTCCAGCAGGAACTTGCCGAGCGAACAGGCGTGGGTGCGATCACCGGCGACAACCCGATCATCGGGCCCGCCCAGGAAGAGCTGGCCGCGAAGGTCGACGCACTGCAGAATCGGCTGTTCGGAATGCAAGACCACGGAGACAAGCTTGCCGAGGTCGAGTCCCAGCTGGCCTCGATGCGTGTCGAGTTGGCTGCCACCGCCGAGGCCGCGGCGACCGACACACCGCAACCCGTCGGTCCAGATCCGGAAACGCTCCAACACTTGGCGATGGTGCACCAACGGCTTGACGAGGTTGATCATCTCACGCAACGCATTGGTGAGATCGATCAGTTGCAACAACGCGTCAGCGGGCTCGGCGATGTCGAGCAACGGCTGGCCAGCGTCGACGGACTCGCCGCGCAACTGCAGCAGCTCAACGCCCGCGTCGCTGCCCAGGCAGAGTTCGGTGGGCAGTTGTCGGCGTTGCGCGATCGTGTCGGCCAACTCGGTGATCAGACGCCGCAGGGTGCTGCCGACGACGACGTTCGGCTGCAGCTCCAAGAGATCGGCGAGCGCCTGCAGAGCAGCGAGGAGCTTCGTTCACAGATCGGCCAACTGGCCGAGCGTATGGCTTCGAACGACACAGAGGCCCGAGCGGTGCGCGAGCACATGGCCCTGCTCGACCAACGCCTCACCAACGTCAGCACAGAACTGGCCAACCAGATCAGCGAGCTCGGCAGCGACATCGACGGCCTCGGTCAGCGAGTACCAGAGATCGTCGACGGCTCGGTCAGCGACGAGGTCGTCGAAGCGCTGCGCGGCGGTCAGGTGAAACTCGCCAACGAGCAGGCGCGCTACGAGATCGCCTTCCGGCAAGACTTGGCCGCCCTGGCCGAGCAACTTCGCCGCGGCAACAGCTGACTTCTGCTCGACGCGAGTTCTGCGGCGGGCAGCTTGCGGTCGATGCCCAGTGCGGCGAAGGCGAGCCCCAGGAACAGCGCGGCCACCATCGCGCATCGAACCGGGGCAATGACGGCAAGCCGAACGATTCGGCTGTCGAGTTTCCGTCGGACACCGAACAACAGCCAACCGAACAGGCACAGAATTGGCGAGAGCGTGTGCAACAGGAAGTCGGCGACGAGGATGTTGGACTGCACCGTGAAGAAACTGAAGAAGTTGAGGATGCGCGCCGGGGTCGACGCGAATGACCCGGCTGTCTTTGGTGATGGCGAGGATGAGCTGAGGAGCAGACCGAAGGTGACGACCACCGACGTCGCGCCGAAGAACAGTCGAGCATCGCGGGCGTCCCTCATCGCTTTTCGATGCCAATGCGCTGGTCAGGCCTGGCGTGGGGACTCTGTGACACCCGTTTTGTAGGGTTGTTGGTAGCGACTTCCCCCGCCGAATTCATCGTTGTGTTCGTTCGAGAAAGGGGTGGTCGTGGCTGTTGTCGGGTTGGTCGAATCGATCACCGCGGTCGATCTGGCGGTG
>DATAJN010000648.1:0-2866 GCA_036262105.1 Ilumatobacteraceae bacterium | reverse complement strand
GATACACGGTTGTTGAGGAGTCGACGACCACGTCGGGGCCATGGCCCGATGCGGAACCGATGGTGACCTCGTCGGCTGGTCGTGGGGTTCGCGTCGTTTCTACCGCTGGTCGGTGGATGGCCGGCTCGATGCCGTGCGGGTCAACCCGACCTTCTTCGTCGACCACCAGGACTGTCAGTGGCTCCCGACCGGTCACCTGTTGTGCGGTGGAGTGGCCGAGGTCGCCTTGTCATCGGGGCCCGGCTGGCTCGGCGGGCTCGGGTTGCTCGACGTCGACGAGCTGGTGATGCAACGCGAGGTTCCCTTCCCGATCTACTCGTCGGCGACCGGTCGGGTCGCGACGCACAATCCGCTGTGGGCCGAGATCAGTGGCGACCAGTTGATCGTGCACTTGCTGCCGGACGATGGAATGGGAGCGATCCTCGCCTACGCCACACCGCTCGTCGACGCCGACTTGGTTGATTTCGAACGGCTGGATACGTCGGTCACCGCGTCGTAGACACGGGAGAAGGCCTCCGCCGAGGCGACCCACGAGTAGTGCTCGCGAACCAGCCGAGCTGCTCGTGCGCCTCGAGCCTTGCGTTCATCCGCGTCGGACACAGCCTCGACGAGCGCCCGGGTCAGCGCAGCCCGGTCGTCGGGTGGAACCAACCATCCCGTTGGATGCTCGGCATCCACGTTGATGAACGACAACGGCCCGCCGGTGGCGGTGGCGATCGGCGGTATCCCGGAGGCCATTGCCTCGAGGTAGACCAGCCCGAACGGCTCGTCGATCGACGGTGCCGCGAACACGTCGCTGCAGTTGAGCGCCTCGGAGAGCTCGTCGTGATCTCGCCAGCCGGCGAAGAACACGCCCTCGGCGCCGAGCCGTCGCACCGTGTCGTACGGATGTTCATCCTCCCATTCGGCGGGAAAGCCACCAACGATCACCAACACTGCGCGACATGACGAGGTCGACCTCATCGCGTGGTGGGCTTCGATCAAGAGTTGCAGCCGCTTGAATCGCATGAATCGACCGGCGAACAACACAACCGGCACCGGCTTCCCGCCGTCACCCACGAACGCCGAGATATCGCCGAGGTCGTAGCGAATCGATCCCGCCGAGCCGCCCGGGCTCCAGCCACGCGGTTCGTCGACGAACCAGCGCTTCCACAGATCGAGCCGTTCGGCACAGGTACGAACACGCGGCGAGAAGACATCGGTGTCGACACCGTTGGCGATCATCGTGATGCGCGTGGGGTCGACCGGCAACACCTGCCGGACCATCTGCAGGTCGTGGTCGCCGACCACCACGACGCGCTCGGAGTTGGCCGCCCAAGTTCGCATCCGCTCGACCCACTGGCGCTCCCACCTCCACGGCCCATGGTGTGTGGTGTCGTGCACCGACGCCAACATCTTCAGCTCGGTGCCGTGCAGATGCGTGACGACCGGAACGCCCGGCCACAGCGCACGAACTGCCTCGTGCATCGGCGTCAGATGATGCAGATGGACAACGCGGGGAGCGGTCGTGGCGCAATCCATCAAGAACCGGGTCCAGCTGTCGACCTGTCGATCGAACGCGGCATCATCGAGATCGAGGAAGATGCGGTCGGCGACGTCCCCCTTGTCTTCGTACGACGCGGAGATCGGAACTGACGCCGTCATCGAGTCGGCACCCTGAACCCACCGTGACCGTGCGGGCGTGTAGTCCAGCCCCTCACAACGAATGCCCCGGAAGAACCGCTCGGCATTGGAGGTGTCGGCGAGCGTACCGACCGAGCCGGCGAAGAGCATCGGCTCCCAACGACTGCCGCCCAGCGCCCGGCACAAATATCGAGCAACCTGTGCACTGCCGCCGCGCGGAAAGAAGTACAAGCCCATGAAGATGCTCGGGCTGATCGGGACAGGCATCTGCCAACGGTAGGGGTGCACCGCCACGAGCGCAACAAGAGGTGCGCGAACGATGGGACATTCGACCCTCGTCATCGCGGTCTTGCCGTCTCACGATGTACTCATCGAGAATCGCCTGCGCCGCTTCGGGAGCCGGCACTCCCGGCTGGACCTGCCCCGGATCGCGTGCGTCGCGGTGGCATTGGGATGGGTGGCGATTGTCGGGCTCGACGGATCGTGGTGGTGGCGAGCGGCCCGAGTTCTCCTCGTGTGTCTCCTCGCCTTCGCCGTCGCTCGGGCGTCTCGAGCGGAATCGCCGCGGCGCGCCGCGGTCGCCGAACTCGCGTTCGCGATCGTCTCCCTACCCGCAGCGGCGACGATTGCGATCTCTTACGGGACAAAGGTTGGTCTGTCCACCCGCGCGGTCGCCGGGCTCCTCGCAACCCTCGGCTCCCTGGCACTGCTGATCGGTGGCCTGGTCGCGCTGGGCCGCACAGTGCACGGTTGGCGGCGCTGGATGATGGTGCCAGCGGGTCTCGCCACAGCATTCGTTGTCGTGTCGGCGATCTTCCCAGCGGTGTACGCGACCAACGTGCCCCGCCCGCAACTCGGCAGTCAGCGACCCAGTGACTTTGGGCTCAGCTACGCAGACGCGACGTTCGAAACGACCGATGGATTCGTCCTCACGGGCTGGTACGTGCCGTCGACGAATCGGTCGGCAATCGTGCTCCTTCACGGCGCCTCGTCCACCCGCACCAGTGTTCTCGATCAGGCCGTCGTTCTCGCCCGTCATGGGTACGGGGTGCTCATGTTCGATGCCCGGGGTCACGGACGGAGCGACGGTCGGGCAATGGAGTTCGGTTGGTACGGCGATCGCGACGTATTAGCGGCGATCGACTACTTGCAAACGCGCCCCGACGTCGACCGCGACAGACTCGGCGTCGTCGGCATGTCGATGGGTGGAGAAGAAGCCATCGGCGCGATGGCGACGGACCCG
>DATAJN010000647.1:0-1972 GCA_036262105.1 Ilumatobacteraceae bacterium | reverse complement strand
ATGTCAAGGCCGGTCCGGTGACCTTCACCTTCAAGAACGTCGGCACCCAGACTCACGAGATGCTCGTCGTGAGAACTGATCTGGCCGTCGGCGCGCTGCCGGTCGACCCGATCACGAGGAAGTTCAACGAGGAGTCGTCCGAATGGCAGGTGATCGACGAGATCTCCGAGTACGAACCGGGTGAGGTCAAAGACCTCACCCTCGACCTCGCCCCTGGCAAGTACCAACTCGTCTGCAACATCGAAGGCCACTACCAGTTTGGAATGGCCACCGCGTTCGAAGTCGACAGTTGACCGACTCGCTTCAGACGAACCTGCAAGTCGAGAACTCAGAAGGTCCTCGCGAGATGAGCTTGCCAACTACTGGTGAGAGATCTGATCCACGTCAGGAATTCTGTTCGGAGCGCCACGACCCGCGACTCACCGCCATCGGGCAACTAACCTCCGCGGTGGAGACCCAATGGGGGATAAGGAAGGGAAGGAATTCGCGTGGATGTTCAGCGAACTGGACGCATCTTCGGCTGGTTGTTCATCGGCACGTTCGTCACGAGCATCCCGGCTCGGTTGCTCTTCATTCACGGGCTCGGCGCAAGCTGGACCGACGTACGTTTCGTCCCCGGTGACACTTCGACCGCAAGTCTCAAGCTGGGCGCGGTGCTCGAGTTCGGCTTGATCGTTACCCAAATCGGAACTGCGGTCGTCATCTATTCGCTCGTCAGACGACAGAGCGAATCCATCTCGCTCGGATACGTCAGCGCTCGCATCATGGAATCGGTCTTCGCCGCGATCGGCATCATGAGCATCATCTCGATCGTGAACGTGGCCGACTCGTTGGCGAAAGGCACCGGCGCCGACGCCGCCGCCCTTGGCGTCACCGGTAACTCGCTGGCGAGTACCTACCAATGGGCGTTCCAGTGGGGGCCCGGGCTTGTGGCGGGAATCGGCAATGGGCTGATGCTGGGCTACCTGATGTACCGATCCGAACTCGTGCCACGCCGGATGGCGATGCTGGGTCTCATCGGTGGCCCCGTGCTGATCCTTTCCCACGTGCTGATCCTGTGCAATGTGTACAAGAACGGTGAGGGACCTTCTGGCCTGCTGACCCTGCCGGAAGCAGCATGGGAGCTGTCGCTCGGCATCTATGCGGCATGGAAAGGGTTCAGGCTGGAAAGCCCGATCGCCAGAGCAGCGATGGCGACGGCCGACTGAGCCCCGACCTCGACCACGTCGTCGGCGCCGCCAGCCGTCACGGCATCGCGATCCTGCCTCCCTCGGCGTG
Source organism: Ilumatobacteraceae bacterium (assembly GCA_036262105.1). Lineage (GTDB taxonomy): Bacteria > Actinomycetota > Acidimicrobiia > Acidimicrobiales > Ilumatobacteraceae > JAENVT01. The sequence continues at coordinate 694 of DATAJN010000647.1, read as the reverse complement.
AGCAGATCGAGGATCGGGAGCTTCGTGTGCGAATCATCCGCTTGGTCTGGGTTGGTGAGTCAGAACTGCTGGGGACCGAACCGGCCGACCGCCACGATGACCGCGAGCACGCCGAGAACAATCGCGGGGATTGCATGGCGCACGCCGTCGCCACGGCGCAGGTGAACCGCTACTGCACCGACCATCATCAGCGCGAGCCCGCTGGCGGCGATCGGCACGAGGATCGGCGCAACGTCGAAGAGGGCGGGGAGGATGAGACCGAGGCCACCGAGCACCTCGAGGGCGCCGACCGCTTTGACTTGGCTGTCGGTGAAGTCGGCGACGGACGCCATCTTCGGGATCAGCTTCTCTCGTGGCGTGGTCAACTTCGTCACTCCGATTGCAACGAAGACTGCAGCGAGCAATGAAGCGATGGTCCACAGGGTGACGTTCATGGGTTGGTTCCTTTGGTGTTCGACCTGTCCGTCGGGGCAGGTGCGCTGATGAATGGACTGGTGATCGAGCGTGATCTGCTCGGGTCCGACCCGCCGTTCGGTTGGGTGACGGATCGGTCCTGCAGGCGGGCGGCGCGGGGCACGGCACCGAACTTGCCGGCGCGGTAGTCGCGGAAGGCCTGGTCGATCTCGGTGCGGGTGTTCATCACGAAGGGACCGCCCATCACGACTGGTTGGCCGATCGGCCTGCCGCTGTACAC
>DATAJN010000646.1:0-7007 GCA_036262105.1 Ilumatobacteraceae bacterium | reverse complement strand
CGCCGGCAATCAAGGCCTCGATCCTGTCGGAGTCGAAGCCCCAGTCGCGCAGGATATCGGCGGTGTGCTGGCCGGCATGCGCGGGCGGGAAGGCGATCTCGCCAGGCGTACGTGAAAACCGCGGCGCCGGCGCGGGCTGTTGCATCCCAGCAACCTCGACGAAGGTTCGACGCTCGACGTTGTGCGGGTGCTGGGCGGCCTCAGTCATCGTCAACACCGGCGCGAAGCACACATCGCTTCCCTCCATCAGCGAACACCATTCCGCACGGCTCTTGGTGGCGAACAGTTCGGCGATGCGTTGCTTGAGGTGGGGCCATGACGACTTGTCCATCTGCCGGGCAAACTCGGGGTCGCCATCGAGGCCGGTCAGACGCAGCAGCTCGGCGTAGAACTGCGGCTCGATCGAGCCGACCGAAACGTATTCGCCGTCGGCGCAGCGGTAGACGTCGTAGAACGGCGCGCCGGTATCGAGCAAATTCGTTCCTCGCTGGTTCTCGTCGAACAGGCCGACGGTCTTGAAAGCCCAGAACATGCTCATCAACGTCGCCGTACCGTCGACCATCGCCGCGTCGACGACCTGACCGAGCCCACTGCGTTGCGCTTCGAGAAGGGCGCAGACCACGCCGAACGCCAGGAACATGCCGCCGCCACCGAAGTCACCGACCATGTTGAGGGGAGGCACCGGCGCTTGCCCGTCACGCCCGAAGTGAGCAAGGGCGCCGGCCAACGAGATGTAGTTGATGTCGTGGCCGGCAGCGTCGGCGTACGGCCCCGACTGCCCCCAGCCCGTCATTCGCCCGAAGACGAGCCGCGGGTTGCGACGAAGACAGTCGTCGGGCCCGATGCCCAGACGTTCCATCACGCCAGGACGAAATCCCTCGATCAACGCGTCGGCCGACACCACGAGATCGAGCAGCGTGCCCACACCGTCGGGATGCTTGAGGTCGATCGCGATGTTGCGGCGACCTCGTAGCAAGACATCGAAGTGCGGTGTCGACGGCAATGGGCCGACCGCGGCCGCGACCCGCTCGACACGAATCACCTCTGCGCCCATGTCGGCGAGCATCATCGCCGCGAACGGGCCCGGCCCGAGGCCCGCCAATTCGATGATTCGAAACCCCGACAGTGGACCCGGCATGCCTCTTCATTAGCACGCGGTGCCGAGGACGAGCACCGCTGTGCCCCTCGGCTACCTTCGGGCCATGACTTTGTTCGGCGCCCACATCGGCTTGCAGCACACCACGCCCGAAGCGCTACAGAGCGTGTGGCGACGCGTCGAAGAGCTCGGTTTCGGGTGGATCTCCGTGTGGGATCACTTCTACGGGGCGACGGGCAGGCCCGAGGACGCGGCGTGCCTCGAAGCAGTCGCCATGCATGCTGCCCTGGCCTGCGCCACGTCGAAGGTCCGATGCGGATCGTTGGTCTACTCGATCGGCTACCGGCATCCTGCAGTGCTCGCCAAGGCGATCACCGCCATCGATCTGCTGTCGGGTGGGCGAGCCGAGATCGGCATCGGTGCCGGTTGGGCGAAGCTCGAGTACGACGCATACGGCATCCCGTTCCCAACCGCGAAGGTTCGGCTCGACCAACTCGAGGAGGGCGTCCAGTGTTTGCGGGGCCTGCTCCACGACGACGTCACCGACTTCGCCGGCAACTACTTCACCATGACCAACGCCCGTAACGAGCCTCGGCCGATGCAGGCCAAGTTGCCGATCTGGATCGGTGGCGGCGGCGAGAAGCGAACCCTGAAGATCGTTGCCAGGTACGCAGACGGATGGAACGTGCCATTTGTGGGCCCCGACACCTTTGCCCACAAGCGCTCGGTGCTGCACGACTTCTGCGACAGCGAGGGGCGCGACCCGGCCGAGATCCGCTGTGCGATCAATGTCGGAATCGCCACCGACGACGACAACCTCCGCCATCAGTTCGGCGCGATCTCCGACTTGGTCCGACCCGGGGTGCTGACCGGAAGCGACGAAGAGATCCTCGACCACATCGGCCAATACGTCGACGCAGGCGCCGATCAGCTCAACATCTCACTGCGCGCCCCATTCGACATGGGTCTCCTCGAACGCGTCAGCGCTGCTCTGAGACTCGCATGACCATTCACGTCCGCGCTCCAGGGCGGGTCAACCTGATCGGGGAGCACACCGACTACACCGGTGGCCTCGTGCTGCCCATGACGATCGATCGTTGGACAGAGATCCGTGTCAGTCCCGCCGACAACATCACCCTCCGTTCGGACCACGAGCAGCAACCCGCGGTGCTCGACCTGGAGATCGACGATCTGCAGCGGGTCGAGCCGCAATGGGCGAAGTACGTGGCCGGGGTCGTGGCCGAGATGCACCCGAGCGTCGGTATCCAGGGCACGGTCACCACGACCATTCCCATCGGCGCCGGTCTGTCGAGCAGTGCCGCGTTGGAAGTGGCCGTCGCCCTGGCACTTGGCTACAACGGCGACGCCCTCGGCCTGGCCCAACTGTGCCGCCGTGCGGAGATGCATGCGTCGGGCGTGCCGTGCGGGATCATGGATCAGCTGAGCGTCGCCGCCGGGATCGCCGGTCACGCGCTGCTGATCGACTGCGGCGACCTGACGATCGAGCCGGTCAAGATCCCCGACGACGTCGAGATCGTCGTGCAGTTCATCGCTCACCGCACTCTTGTCGGCAGCAGCTACGCCGACCGCGTCGCCGAGTGTGCACAAGCCGAAGCCTTGATCGGCCCGTTGCGCACTGCCACGATCGACGGCCTGCTGTCCATTCCCGATGCCATCGTGCGGGCCCGGGCGCTGCATGTGATCAGTGAGAACCAGCGCGTTCGAGAGTTCTCCGCCGCACTGCAGACCGGTGATCTCACGGCCGCAGGCGCGCTGATGGTGGCGAGCCATCACAGTCTTCGTGACCTGTACGAGATCTCGACGCCCATGATGGACGCGGCAGTGGAGCACCTGATCGACAAGCCCGGTGTCTACGGGGCCCGAATGACCGGCGGCGGATTTGGCGGAAGCGTGGTCGCCCTCACCGAGCCCGGCGCCATCACCGACGGTTGGGTCGTGCGCGCCGTCGCCGGCGCAAGTCGAGTGAGAGCGATCGAGGAGACGCTATGACCAAGGCACAACTGTTGGCCTCCGGATTGCATTTCGGAGAAGGACCGCGCTGGCACGACGGAGTGTTGTGGTTCAGCGACTTCTTCGACTACGCGGTCAAGACCGTCGACCTCAGCGGGCACATCGAGGTGAAGTTCAACCTCTCCGACCGGCCGAGCGGGCTCGGTTGGCTGCCCGACGGTCGCCTGCTCGTTGTGTCGATGACTGCCCGCTCCGTGCTGCGTCTCGAGGATCGGAAGCTCGTCCTGCACGCCGACCTGTCGCCGCTGGCGACGTTCCACTGCAACGACATGGTCGTCGATACGAAGGGTCGCGCGTACGTCGGCAACTTCGGCTTCGACCTCGACACCGCGGAGATCGATGGAACGGTCGGAAAGGTGGTTGCCGCCCACAAGGGTGCGACGCTCGTTCGAGTCGACTCCGATGGCTCGATCCATGCCGCAGCCGAAGGGCTGATGTTTCCGAATGGAACGGTCATCACGCCGGATGGGCGCACGCTGATCGTCGGCGAGAGCTTCGGTGGGCGTCTCACCGCGTTCGACATCGCCGACGACGGCTCGCTGTCGAACCGGCGAGTGTGGGCCGAGCTCGGCAGGCGCGTCGCCGATGGAATTTGCCTCGACGCCGAAGGCGCGGTGTGGGTGGCCAATCCGGTCGCCAAGGAATGCTTCAGAGTGATCGAAGGAGGCGAGGTCGTCGACGTCGTCGAGACCGACAACCGTTGCTTCGCGTGCATGCTGGGCGGGCCCGACCGCCGCACGCTGTTCATGCTCACCTCGCAGTTCTCGCTGGAGGTGGAAGCCGCCCCACGACGCACGGGCCACGTGCTGATCGCCGAGGTGGACACACCAGGGGCAGGGCTCCCCTAGCCGAGCAGCTTGGCCTTCTGCGCGTCGAACTCTTCCTGGGTGAGGGTGCCGCGCTGCAGCATGCCCTCGAGCCGCTCGAGCTGCTCGGTGATGTCGCCGGTGGGCGCTGTCGTCGAATACGCAGCCCGCCGCTGGTAATGCGCTTCCATCTGGGCATGAATGAGGTTCTGGACCTGCGCGGGACGACGAATGTCGGTGAACCGCTGCTGGCCGTCCTCGCCCCCGGATTCGATCAGAAGGTCGCCGGCCCCGAGCAGCCGCTCGAACATGCTCTGGCTGAAGTTGACGTTGTTGACGCGCTCCAACGGGATCTCGATGCCACTCTTGCCGATCACACCATGGCGGAAGATGAGCCGGTTCGACGTGATGACGAAGTTGGTGGTGAGCCAGTTGAGGTAACGGATGACCAGCCACACCGCCGTCACGAGCAGCAGAACCAGCACGATCACGTTCAGCGCCCCGCGACCCGTCGTGTGAGCGTCGGTCTTCCACAGGACGATGATGCCCAGCACGATGCTTCCGAACAATGCCCATGCCGGCTCGGCGAAGTACCACCAATGTGGGTGCATGTCGAGCGCAATGGTCTCGTTGGCGTTCAGGTTCTTCTTCGGGAACGGCATGGACGCGTACTGTAGTGACTCCGAGCCGTTTGTGGCGTGAACACCTGGTCGAGAACCGACCGACCTGCCGGGCCGCCGTATCGTGTCGTCATGAGCGTGGATCGACTGCTGGCGGGCCTCGATGCCAATCAGCGCCTTGCTGTCGAGATCGATGCCCATCCGTTGGCGATCGTTGCCTCTGCCGGCTCGGGAAAGACGACCGTGCTGACCCGTCGAATCGCCTATCGAATCGACCGAGGTCATGCCGACCCGCGCCATGTCGTGGCGCTGACGTTCACTCGCGATGCCGCCGGCGAGCTGCGACGCCGATTGCGCCGACTCGACATCCACGAGTCCATAGAGGCAGGCACCTTTCACAGCATCGCTCTCCGGCTGCTGCGCGATCGGGCGATGACGCGCAACGAAGCGATGCCAGCACTCGCCCCAGATCGAATGCGGTTGGTTCGCGAGAGTCTCAAGGAGCTGAAGATCGAAGCGGAGCCCTATCCGGCGATGACCGACATCGATTGGGCCCGGGCACGACGCGTCGACCCGGTCGACTACGAGCGCGAATCGCGTGCCGCACGCCGACGGGGCACCGTGCCACCTCGACGGTTTCCCGATCTTGCCGCGGCCTACGAGCGTTTGAAGCGAAGGCGCGGCGTTGTCGACTTCGACGATCTCCTCGATCTCAATCTGCGCGCTGTCGAGAGCGACGCAGCGTTCCGGGCACTGGTGCGTTGGCGGTTCCGCCACTTCTTCGTCGACGAGGCACAAGACCTCAACCCGTTGCAACACGCGCTGCTCGAAGCGTGGCGTGGTGGGCGCCCCGACATCTGCCTGGTCGGCGATCCACGGCAGGCGATCTACGGCTGGAACGGCTCGGATCACACGACCATGACAGAAGTCGAGCGGGCCTACCCCGGCGTCACCGTCGTCTCGTTGGGCACCAACTACCGGTGTTCGCCGCAAGTGGTCAGTGCGGCTGCAGCCGCCTTGGTGGCCAGCGGCCAGCAGGACGAGACGGCGAGCAACAGAGCCGATGGCCCGCCCCTGCGCATCGAGTCGTTCGCAACCGTCGAGGATGAGGCGGCAGCGATCACGACGTTCGTGCGCAGCGCCCTCGACGCCAACACTCCTGGGGCAATCGCCGTGCTCGCCAGGACGAACGACCAGCTCGTTCCGCTCGAACGGGCCTTGAACGCGGCAGGCATCGCCACCCAGCGCGCCGTCGGTAGGTCGCCCGTGGAACTAGCCCTCAGTGACGCGTATCGGGCTGGCAGTCGCGAAGCGCTTGCTTTGTGGGCGGACGAGCAGTTCACGCATCACGACCCGATCAGGCGACGAGTGGCCGAAGAAGTCGACCGGTTCCTCAGCTCGCAGGAACCTGGAGCCTTTCGAAGCTGGGTCGAGGATCGAACGCCGTTCGACGATCTCGACGTCGACGACACCGATGGTGCCGTGTCGCTTCTGACTCTTCATGGTGCGAAGGGTCGAGAGTGGCCGGTCGTCATCTTGGCGGGCGCGGAAGACGGTCTCATCCCCCACAGCTCGGCGGTTTCCGCGGCGCAGCGCGCCGAAGAGGCCCGCTTGTTGTACGTCGCGATCACCCGCGCCGTCGACCGCCTCCTCATCACACGATCGGAATCGCGCAACGGTTCGCGCACTCGACCGAGCCCGTGGTTGGAGGCGGTGCAAGCGACGATCGCCGACGATCGGCCGGTGCCACCCCCATCGCGATCTACCGCTCGAGCCGTAGACCCGCTGGCGGAGTTGAAGACCTGGCGAAGTCAGATCGCTCGTGGTGCAGGTATCACAGAACGAGCGATCTGCAGCGACATCGTTCTCCGCAGCCTGCTCGAACATCCACCGTCGAGCACGACCGAACTGGCCGAGCGACTGGGCATCACTCCCATGGCTGCCGCGAAGCTGCGCCCGCTGCCGGCGGGCAGTCAGTCGAGTTCGACGATGACCGGTGCGTGATCCGACGGCAGTTGCCCCTTGCGAGCGTTGCGGTCGATCACGCTCCACGTACAGCGATCGGCCACCGGTCGAGTGCCCAGCAGCAGATCGATCCGCAACCCGCGACCTTGGTGGAAGTCGCCGGCCCGATAGTCCCACCAGCTGTACAACTTGGCGTCGCTGTGCTGCGTGCGGAACAGGTCGACCATCCCCCACTCGACGATGTCGGCGAGGGCCTTGCGCTCGGGTTCACTGGTGTGTGTGGCGCCGACGAACTTGGCAGGGTCGTACACGTCGATGTCGGCCGGACAGATGTTGAAGTCGCCGGCCACCACCATGGCTTGGTCGGGTGTGGCGAGTGCCGCGATGTGGCGACGCAGTTGGGCCATCCAGCGCAGCTTGTACTGGTAGTGGTCGTCCTCGAGGGATCGCCCATTGGGCACGTACACGCTGCAAATGCGCACACCACCG
>DATAJN010000645.1:0-1619 GCA_036262105.1 Ilumatobacteraceae bacterium | reverse complement strand
TCCTTGCCGAGATCGGTCCAACGCGCCACGGCGCTGGCCGCGCCGTACTCCATGTCGTCGGGGTGGGCGACCACGCCGAGCGCTCTGCTCCAGTCCTCGGGGAGCGGGGCCAATCGCACCGGCGCCACCAGGGGATCTCCGGGAACCCGTTGGTGACGCACAAGCCGCAGGCGTTGATCAGGACGATGCCCACTGCCATGGAGATCGCCACACGCGATCGCCAATCGCGGCGCACCCTGCCGGTTGCTGCCGGCATGTACCACGCCGGCAGCAGCGACGAACCCTCGGCGTCGATCGGTCGTAGGGGCACCGCGTCGTCGCCGATCGGCTCGTCAGGGTCGGCCGCCAGGGCAAGTTGGGTGAGTTCTTCGTCGCTGACCTCGAACTGTTGCCCAGTCTCCTCGTACACGGTGCCCATGGGCAACACTTTCGCGCACTCTCCCGTCAGGACGGCGGCGGGGGCGGTGGAACGAACGAACTCGGCGGAGGAGGTGGCGGCGACCCAGCCGCGGCGACGCCGGCGCCTGCACCGAACTTCGGGTAGGTGTCGGTCATCAACAGGATGTAGGACTGCACCTGGAGGCCGAACCTGAGCGCCTTGAGCACGAAGTCCCACATGCCCCGAGGGTGCTTGCCGGTGATGACGATCGCAAACCACGATATGAGAACGACAACCTCGGCGGCAATCGCGACGAAGAGGAGGATGATGGCTGCAGGGATCGCCCAGATGAGACGCAATGCACTGCTGAGTCGGTCGGCGGATTCCTCGTACGAGATGTCGCTGCGCACCGGCACCGGGCCCGGGCCAGGGCCAAAGGCCGGGTACTGATCGTAGAGGAGCGCGAAGTAGCCGTACGCCCGGCAGTAGTAGTAGAGGAAGCTCTGCTGGAGCTTGAAGATGCCCTCGTTGCGCTTGCCGGTGAACAGGATGATGAACCACTGGATCACGCCGAGGATTTCCGCGAGGTAGCCCCACACCTGCGCGACGATCGCATGGGGAATGGCGAGGATGATGCGGAACGCAACCGTCAGGCGGTTGCGCACCTCTTGATACTCCACGTCATAAGTGAATGCCGACACAATGGCCTCCTCCGGATCGCAATCCGTCGATTTTGCGCAGCGTACCGCGTCCGTCGTCGACGGCCGGCCACCCTGGTCAGGTCTCGTCGGATGCGAGCATCGCGTAGATCTTGCGCCGCGCCTCGTCGAGCAGTTCGGTGGCACGTTGCCGCTGTGCGGTGTTGCCGGCCATCGCCACTTGCTTGGTGGCCATCATCAAGCTGTGAATCGCCCGGCGAAGGCTCGGTGCGCCCTCGCCGGCGTCGTCGGACGCGTCGTCCCACGGTGCAGTCTTCGTGGCTGCCAGTTCCTCGGCCACGACGCGCCCTTCGGCAGTGAGGCTCGACACCTTCTTGCCAGCCTCGTCGTTCGTGGTGATGAGGCCCTCGTCGGTGAGCAGCTGGATGGTCGGGTAGATCGCGCCGGGACTCGGGCTCCATGCCTCGCCACTTCGCTCGCGGATCTCGAGGATCATCTCGTAGCCGTGCATCGGCCGTTCGAGCAGCAGGAGCAGGGCTGCGGTGCGAACGTCGCCACGCCCCCGCCGCGGACCTCGGCCC
>DATAJN010000644.1:0-4381 GCA_036262105.1 Ilumatobacteraceae bacterium | reverse complement strand
GATGCCGTCGTGGTGAACACGATGGGTGTCTCAGCGGTCCTGGTCATCAAAACCACCACAGCAAGGATCCACTCGGTCAAGATGGGTTCTGGTATCGGCGCCCTCGAGGTGTTCAACGGCGGCGGTTTGGGTGCGGAGCCTTGGCAGCGGCAGTACACGACTCCTCCCGTCCCACCCGGAGACGCGGTCACCGTGTCGACAGAGCCGTCCGAGTCGGGGTTGTACACGACGTGGTTCGCCGCGTGACCAGTAGCCTGAACATCTGGACCATGGGAGATCTTCGTGGCGATCGAGCGTGAGATCAAGTTGATTGCCGACGTCGACCTGATCCTTCCCGACTTCACCGATCTCTTGCCCGGCCTGACGGTTGGGCCCGCCTCAACCCTGCAGCTCGGCGCGACCTACTACGACACGCCATCGTTGTCGATGGCCCGCTCGGGCGTCACGCTGCGCTCCCGTACTGGCGAACCCGGTCCGATCTGGACGCTCAAGCTCCCGGCTACGAGTGATGGTACGGAGCTGTCGCGCCATGAGTACACGTTCGATGAGCCGCTCGGCGCCGTGCCATTGGCCGCCCGGCAGGCTGCTCGGGCGTACGTTCGGTCACAGCGGCTCGATCCTGTGGTTCGGCTGCACACGGAGCGTTCGCAATTCGCGCTGGAGCTCGACGGCGACACGTTGGCGACGGTGTGCGACGACCTGGTCGTGTCGGACGGAGGCACCGAACCGGTGGGCTCGTTTCGCGAGATCGAGGTCGAGTTCGCGGCTGGCCTTGTGAAGCGGAAGACGGTCGAGGCCATTCGATCATGTTTGCGAGGCACCGGCTGCCGCGACGATGAAACTCCGGTACCAAAGGCCGTACGAGCGCTGGGACCGCGAGCCTTTGAGCCGCCCGACGTCGTCGTCACGTCGATCGACAAGCGGGTGACGACCAGGATGTTGATTCGTCACGTGATTGCCACGTCGGTGAGGCCACTCATCGATCGCTACACCGGTGTTTGGATCGGCGACGATCCAGAGGAGCTTCATCAGTTCCGAGTTGCGGCACGGCGCCTCCGGTCCGATCTGCGAACGTTCGCACCCCTTCTCGATCACAACTCGACGATGTGGCTTCGCGACGAGCTCTCGTGGTTGGGTGATGAGGTCGGTAGGGGACGCGACACCGACGTGATGACCGCACGACTTCGAACACACATGGCGAGGTTGCCAGCCGATGATGCGGCGTCGGTCGACCGCCTCCTTCTTCGCCTCGCCGACACAGCGGATGAAGCTCGCGGTCACGTCGTCGAGGCATTGGCGAGCGATCGCTTCATTCTGCTGCTCGAGGCGCTCATTGTCGCAGCGTCCGAGCCACGGTTCGCGACCGAGCCCTCGGGGTTGGCCGAACAGGCTGCAAAACCGCTCGTCATCGACCTCATCGACAAGCCCTGGCGGCGGCTCAGCCGCGCAGTCGACGCATTGGAGCCGGACTCACCCGATGCCGCGCTCCATGCGGTACGGATCCGCGCGAAGCGCGCTCGATACGCCGTCGAGGCCGTGGCGCCGTTGTACGGCGCGGATGCTCGTCGACTTGCCAAGCGGATCGCCGATGTTCAATCGGTGCTCGGAGATCATCAAGACACCACGGTCGCCGAGGCCTGGCTTCGCCAAGCTGCGAAGGCGGTGCCCTCGGTTCGCTTGGTTGTCGGCGAGCTCATTGCACTCGAGCGACTTGATCGGGCGCGCCTGCGCGAGCAGTTCCAGGCAGTCTGGCAGAGAGCGTCGCGGCCAAAGCTGCGCAAGTGGCTCGACTGACACTTCCTCAGAGTTGGAAGCCAGCCAGCGTCGCGTCTCGGTAGAACATCTGCACCGTTTCCAGCGAGAACACGGCCAAGTCCTTGCCCACGAGCTCGAGCTTCTTCAGCAGATCGGGCGTCACGGTGATGATGTCGCAGCCGATGGCGTCGGCCTGGAAGATGTTCAGCAACTCGCGTGGACTCGCCCAGATCAGCTCGATCTCGTTGCGATGGAGGAGCTGGTCGACACATTCCGTCATCAGCGGGACCGGATCGCGTCCCGTGTCGGCGACCCGCCCGGCGAAGACCGAGATGATCGCCGGAACGCCTGGTTCCATTGCTGCCGCGACCGACGAAACCTGGTCCGGGGTCATCAGCGCTGTGACGTTCAGCTTCACGCCGTTGGACGAGAGCTCCGTGACCATCGGATTGGTCGATGCGCCATCGGTTGTCGTAACGGGAATCTTGACGTAGACGTTTTCGCCCCACGAGGCGATCTGCCGAGCTTGGCGGAGCATCTCGACCGGTTCGTCGGCGAACACCTCGAACGAGATCGGCTTGTCGGGGATCGCTGCAAGCACGTCTGCGGCGAACGCCTTGTAGTCGGATATCCCCGCTTGACGCATCAAGGTGGGGTTCGTCGTCAAGCCCCGGATGTGGGATTGCGCGGCGAGAGCAACCATGCTGGCCAGGTCGGCGCCGTCGGCGAAGATCTTGATGTTCAGGCTGTGCAGGGCGTTCACGTCCGGCTCCTTACGAGGTGGGCACCGATCCAATCGACGGCACTGACGAGATCGCGTGCGGTGTGGTCTGGTTGGCTGTTGAGCAGTTCGCCGTATCCACGATCGAGCAGCACGGTGGTCACACCTGCTGCCGCCCCGGCATCGATGTCGCGCCAGCGATCACCGATGATGACGCTCGAACGATCGAGGCTGAGGTCGAGGATCGACGCTGCCTCGACCAGGAGACCTGGCCGCGGCTTCCGGCAGACGCACCGGTCGAGGTCGTCGTGCATGCACGCCAGCACCACGTCGAGGCCAAGCGTCTCGGCGATGCATTGATTGGCCCATTCGACTGTTCGACGATCGACCGTTCCGCGGGCGATATCGGGCTGGTTGGTCACCATCGCCAGCGCGAACCCGAGCAGTCGCAGGTGCTCGCAGGCCTCTGCGGCACCTTCGACGAGCTCCACCGACCCGTGAGCCGGCACAGGAACTCCATCGGAAATTCCGCATTTCACCAATGTGCCGTCGCGGTCGAGAAAGGCGATGGCTTGCGTCTCAGTCACGACGTCAGCCGCCCGAGCTGGTCGTCATCGATCAAGGATCTCATCGAGGCAAGCAGGGCCTCTTCGCTGTTGCGTTTGCACGACCAGCCGCGAGCACGGACCCGGTCTGTCGACAGTCGCACGATCGGCACGTCGCCCTTCCATCCGCGATCGCCACCGGAGTAGCGCAGCTCCGTCGTGTCCTCCGTCAGATCGAGCACCTGCAACGCGAGGAGAGCGATCTCGGTGACCGTGATGTAGTCGCCTGTTGCGACGTTGAACGCCTCGAAGGGCTTCTGCCGCGACGCCCGCATGGCCAACACGGCCTCGACGACATCGTCGACGTGGATGTACGACTTGCTCTGGCAGCCGTCGCCGAGGATCTCCAGCACTTCCGGCTTGCGTCGCAGCCTGCGGATGAAGTCGAAACCGACACCATGTGTCTGCCGCGGGCCGACAACGTTGCCGAACCGGAACACGCTCGCAGAGATGCCGAACATCGCCGCGTATGACGAAAGCAATGCCTCGCCTGCCAACTTCGACGCACCGTAGGTGGAGGTCGGAATCAGCGGCCCGTGGTCCTCATCGACTTCCAACTCTCCGAGATCGCCGTACACACCGCTACCCGACGCGTAGAGGATCTCGCCGACACCGGCCAGCCGCGCCGCTTCGGCGACGTTGAAGGTCAGTGCCGTTCCTTCGTCGAAGTCGACCCTGGGATGGGTCATCGCGCGCGCGATGTCGGGGTTCGAGGCGAGGTGGATGACAAGGTCGTGGTCGTCCATGGCCGCAGTGAGTTCGGCAAGATCGGCGACCTCGGCGCGAATGACGCGGAGGCGCTGGTCGTCGAGGTGATGGGCGAAGTGCCACTCGCGACCGGATGAGAAGTTGTCGTAGATCGTGACAAGGTCGATGCCAGCGTCGGCGAGCAATCGATCGGTGAAGTGGCTGCCGATGAAACCCGCCCCGCCGACGACGCACACCTTCATCGCGCCGCCACCTGCTCCCAGTGAGTGCCGGCCCGCTGCAGCATCGGATGACTGACGAGCAGATGCCAGATCACGGCACACAAACCCTCGGTGTGCGGCGTGATCCGTTCAGCGAAGACCGGGGGTATCACCACGCAGGCATCTGCCGACTGGGCGGTGTATCCGCCGTCGCGACCGACGATGCCGAAGACGGACGCACCGAGGCGCTTGCCCAGGTCGATGGACTGAACGAGGTTGACCGACACGCCTTTGGCGGCGTTGCCGCCACCGACCGAGAAGATCAGAATCGCGTCTCGGGCCTGCAACCGGGAGCCGAGCAACCAGTTGCTGAACGAGCTCTCCCAACCATC
>DATAJN010000643.1:0-4612 GCA_036262105.1 Ilumatobacteraceae bacterium | reverse complement strand
TCACACGACTCGTCTGCGGCGGCGCTCAGCGGCGCAGTTGTCGACGTGCCCAGCGCGCCGGCGCCAGCGCAGCGTTGCCCAGTTTGAAGGAGCGGCTGCTGCGCAGTGCCGCCGCTTGATCAGCGGCCTCCTGCGCCAGGTGGTTGAGCACTTCCACTTGGCGATGCAGATCGTCGATCTCGGCTTGCCACTCGGCGGCGGATCGTGCCGAATTCGGCGTGCGATGAATGCGGGTTCGACCGTTGCCGAGGTCTTCGAGGAAGACCGGTTCGTCGTTGTACGACTGAACCGCCCTCTGGCCGGTGGCAATGTTCTCGAGATCGGCGCGCACGAACCACTCGCCAAGTTCCGGATCGCTGTACAACGGAGTGACGTAGACGCAGCCGTCGAAGAAGTAGTGCGTGACTTGCGACCATCGAGTGCGGCCGACGTCAACGATCGGCTTTCCACCATGCACGAGGTTCGCCGACCAGATCAGCGCGTCGCCTGCCTTGGCGTGGAACTCGATCGGCTCCATCTGGTGAGCGCTGAGCAGCGCCTCCTGGGCCACCTCGTAGCGGTCGTAGCTCCCTAGGCCGGCGGGAAGACCGAACCGCTGGAAGTACGGATCCGGAAGACCATGCGAACCGGGGTAGTAGAACAGCGGACCGTTGCCGACGTCGACGTCTTCGAGAGCGACCCACACGCCGCACATGTAACGCCTCGGCAAGGAGCTGAAGTGCACAGTGTCGGAGTGTGCTCGTTGCTGAGTACCGAATTGAAAGTTGAGGGTTTGGAACGGCACGGGCTCGCGGCCATAGAGGGTGCGTAGCAGGTCGAGCACCTGCGGGGTGGTGGCCAACTGGCGAACTGCGGCGCTGAACTTCCAGGCATCCTGGACACGACCTTGGCCCGTCAACGGTTCGATGAGGTCATCGAGAATTCGGACGATCAGGTCGTGGTCGATCAACCCAGGAACTACGGCGAAACCTTCGCTGTGGTAGTGGCGGGCCAAAGCCGCAAGCTCGGGCGAGAGCTTTCGTTCACCGATGTCCGCTTCGATCCAAGGCGATTCGACCCACGGATCGGTGGTTCGCTCGGCGCCAATGGGCATCGTCGCAGTGTACCGATACGGTCCAGAGCGGTCAGCCGCGCCAGGCGTCGGCGTTACGGCCGAGTTCGGTGAATCGCTTGGAGATCCACAACGGAACCTCCATGGGCGCGCCGTTCAGAAGCCCTTCGACGTGCTCGCTGCCCTCGGCCCACACGTGACACGTGTTGAGGTTGGCCGTCACGGCTCCTCGACGCGCATCCTCCGTGTCGAACGGAGTGGTCTGACCATCGGCTCGCGCCCGAGCCATTTGGAAAGACCACATCGACTGAACCGCAACAGGAGCCATCGCCTGCAGTAGGGCCGTTGTGTGGGTGCATCCGCGAGGGCCACCGAACAGCTCGCGAACCTTGTGGGTGAAGCCGCGAGCGATCGACAGGCCGACGAGGCCTGCGTAGTGATCCTCGATCCGCGGGCAACCCGAATGCGGGTGCACCTCCAACACCACCTTGGCGGCGGTGATGTCGAGCGAAGGAACGCCGATCTCGAGGTCGACGATCATGTGATGGATCGTCAGAGGTTGCGGATCGTCGGCGATGTACAGGCCCGGCGGCTTCTGATCGCGAACCGCGCCGCGCAGCAGGAGCGTGTCTGCCCCTTTGCGATAGGCGCGCACGACGTACGCCCGCTCGTGGATGAGCTCTTCGTCGGGATCGACTCCAGCGGGGTGAGGCGTGATCGCGTCGAACTCCGGTGTCATGCCGAGGTGGCCTCGGCCAACGCCTCGAGGAGTGTGTTCCAGGCGAGCGTTGCGCATTTGATCCGCACAGGGAACTTGACCACGCCCTGCAATGCCTCGAGATCACCGAGTTTGATCTCGGCGTCGGCGAGGCGTTCGCTCTCGGGTACCGCCTCCTCGATGGACATCATCCCTTTGAACCGGCGTACCAGCGCGCGGACTTCCGCTACGGAGCGACCCTTGACCGCCTGGCTCATCATCGACGCGGAGCTCTGCGAGATCGAGCAACCCTGTCCGCCAACCTTGACGTCGGTGATGACGTCGCCTTCGACCTGCAGGTACACATCGATCTCGTCGCCGCACAGCGGATTGTGTCCCACGGCGTGTGATGCGGGTGGCGGCAGCTCGCCGCGATTGCGCGGCGTGCGGTAGTGGTCGAGGATGATCTCGCGGTACAGGTCTTCGAGGCCCGGCATGATGTGTGGTTCCTCCCCTTCGGCTCAGAGCCCGAAGATATCGCTGGCACCGTCGAGCGCGTCGGCCAGCGCATCGACATCGGCATGGTCGTTGTACAAGTAGAAGCTGGCACGGGCGGTCGCGTTGACGTTGAGCAGCCGCATGAGCGGCTTGGCGCAGTGGTGACCCGCCCGCAAGCAGACGTTGCGCTGATCGAGCACTTGCGACAGGTCGTGCGGGTGGATGTTGCGGAACCCGAAACTGAACGTCGCCCCACGGACTTCGACATTCGTCGGGCCGTGCAAGCAGATGTCGTCGCCGTAGCGCTCGTTGAGCGTGTCCATGGTGTACGTGGCGATCTCCATCTCGTGGCGCCGCACGTTGGCCATGCCGAGGTCTTCCAAGAAGGTGATGGCCGCGTGGAGACCGATGGCTTCTGTGATGGGCGGGGTGCCGGCCTCGAACTTGGCGGGCACTTCGGCGGGGATGAACCCATCCATTCGCACGTCGGCGATCATGTTGCCGCCACCGAGGAACGGCGGCATGGCATCGAGCAGCGCTTCGCGTCCCCACAACACACCGATGCCCGACGGTCCGCACATCTTGTGGCTGCTGAAGGCCACGAAATCGGCATCCCAAGCCTGAACGTCGGTGACGTTGTGGGGGACGTACTGGCAAGCGTCGACGACGGCGAGAGCTCCTGCCGCGTGAGCGGCATCGCACAGCTGGCGGACGGGGTTGATCGTGCCGAGCACGTTGCTCATGGCCGTGAAGCAGAACGCCTTGGCACCATCGAGCAGTGATGGCAGGTTGGTGAGGTCGAGCTGGCCGTCGGTGGTGAGAGGCACCCAGCGCAACTCGATGCGGCGTTCGCCCGCCAAGATTTGCCACGGCACGATGTTGGCGTGATGCTCCATCTGCGTGAGCACGACGACATCGCCGTCGTGCAGGTTGGCCCGGCCCCAACTGTACGCCACGAGGTTCAAGCCCTCGGTGGCGTTCTTGGTGAAGATCACGTCGTCGGCGCGAGGTGCGTTGATGAACCTGCCGACCGCCTTGCGTGCGCCTTCGAAGGCTTCGGTGGCCTCCGCTGCCAATTGGTAGGCGCTGCGATTGATCGGCGCGTACGACGTCTCCATGAAATGGGTCATCGCGTCGATCACCACTCGCGGCTTCTGCGAGGTGTTCGCCGAGTCGAGGTACACCAACGGCTGGCCGTTGATCTGGCGTTGCAGCAACGGGAACTGGGCGTGGATCGAGGCGACGTCGAGTGTCATCTGAACGCCTCGTAGCCGTGGCTCTCCAATTCCGCGGCCAGCTCCATGCCACCACTGGCCACGATTCGACCACCGACGAGGATGTGCACGTGATCCGGCTGTACCTCGTCGAGTAGGCGTTGGTAGTGGGTGATCAGCACGACGCCCATCTGCGGTCGATCACTGCGGATCTCACGGATTCCCTTGGCGACGGTGCGCAGGGCATCGATGTCGAGGCCGGAATCGGTCTCGTCGAGGATCGCCAGCTCTGGCTCGAGAACTGCCATCTGCATGATCTCGTTGCGCTTCTTCTCACCGCCGCTGAAACCCTCGTTGAGGTAGCGGTCGACGAACGACGAGTCCATGCCCAGTCGCTTCATCCACTCCATCGTTGCCAGCCGCAGTTCGAGCACGCTGAGATCGATTCCCTTGCGCGCCGACAACGCCTGACGAAGGAACTGGATGACCGAGACACCGGGAATCTCCTGCGGGTATTGGAACGCGAGGAACATGCCGGCCTTGGCCCGTACGTCGGGCGGCCAGTCGGTGATGTCGTCACCTTGGAAGAAGATCCGACCGCCGGTGACCACATATTCGGGGCTCCCGAGGAGTGTGCTGGCCAGCGTGCTCTTACCCGAGCCGTTCGGGCCCATGATCGCGTGGGCTTCACCCGCGTTGACCGTCAGTGACAAGCCGCGAAGGATGTCGTCGCCTGCGGGCTGGGCAAACGTCGCGCCCGCCACCGATTCGTTGGCCGCCGATTCGCTGAGCGCCGGTCGGGCGTGCAGATCCTCGATGCGGAACAGCTCGGTGGCGGCCGTGTTCATGCCCACAGTGTATTTCCCCTATCGCCGTAGTGGAAACCCCGAGAGGCCATTGAATGGGGCCTGTGGAGTGTTTGTCGCCACCTCGGGCGGGCCGGAAACACTCCACACCGTCAGCGGGATGTCGGAGTTGCGCCCAGGGCACGCCAAATGGCGGGGTAGGACCGGTATTCGAAGCTCGAGTCGACGTACCCGGCATCGGTGAGGGCCTGGTGGAACCGTGGCAGGTTGCGGAACGGGACACCGGAATCGACGTGGTGGGCAAGGTGCCAACCGATGTTGTACGGCACCAGGATGAAGCGGGCGA
>DATAJN010000642.1:0-10279 GCA_036262105.1 Ilumatobacteraceae bacterium | reverse complement strand
GGGCGGCGTCGATCGGCGTCAGACCGGCGGCCGCAGCAACGACGCCAAGGGCGATCGGCTGCATCGGGCCGTCGTCATCGAGGGCTCGCAATACGGCGTAACGATGGTGCGGCCAGGCGCGTTCCGCCGGCCGCAGGAGCTGGCGGCCGAGTGTGCGGCTCACGGCTCGAAGGCGCGGTGATGGCGTGCGGATTGCCAGTTCGTGATCGAGCCCGCCGAGATCTGCCGTCGTGTCGCATGCCGCGGCAGCGAACGCGGCGTCGACGGCGGCGGTGGTCTGGAGACGCCCTGCAAGAAATGCTTCGAGGTCGGCAACGCTGCGCACGTCGCCACGCGCGTGGCTGGCCTCGATCCCGCTGCTGTGCGCGTGAGCGCCGGTGGGGAATCGGCTGTCGGCGAGCAGTAGGAGCGCGGCGGACGTGCCCATCAGAACAGGAAGTACCGCTGTGCCATCGGCAGTTCGACGGCCGGCTGCTCCTCGATCAACTCGCCATCGACGCGCACTGCGAACGTATCGGGATCGACCTGGATCCTCGGTAGAGCGCCGTTCTCCGGCAGGTCTGCTTTGCCTCGCGATCGCGTGTCGGCAGATGCCACGAGACGCCGCGAGAGCGAGAGCCGATCGGCCAGGCCATCGTCGAGGGCAGCAGCCGCGACGAATGTGAGGCTTGTCGACGCTGCGGCGCGCGGCGTGGCCCCGAACATCGGCCGTGCGAACACTGGCTGCGGTGTGGGGATCGAGGCGTTGGCGTCGCCCATCTGCGCCCAGGCGATCAGCCCGCCCTTCACGACGACGTGTGGACGGACGCCGAAGAACCGCGGGTCCCACAAGACGAGGTCGGCCAGCTTCCCAACGGCGATCGACCCGATGTGGGCGTCGAGGCCGTGAGCAACGGCTGGGCAGATCGTGTACTTGGCGACGTAGCGCCTGGCACGGTGGTTGTCGGCTGCACCATCGCCGGCGAGCGACCCGCGGCGGAGCTTCATGACGTGTGCTGTCTGCCAGGTTCGCAGGATCACCTCGCCGACACGTCCCATCGCCTGCGAGTCACTGCCGATGATCGAGATGGCGCCCATGTCGTGCAGCACGTCTTCGGCGGCAATCGTCGACGGGCGGATGCGGCTCTCGGCGAACGCCAGGTCTTCGGGCACCGACGGGTTGAGGTGATGGCACACCATCAACATGTCGAGGTGTTCGGCCAGCGTGTTGACTGTGTGCGGCCTCGTCGGGTTCGTCGATGAAGGGAGCACGTTCGCGTGCGCGGCCACGGTGATGATGTCGGGTGCGTGGCCGCCACCTGCACCCTCGGTGTGGTACGTGTGGATCGATCGACCCTTGATCGCGGCCAACGTCGACTCCACGTAGCCGGCTTCGTTCAGCGTGTCGGTGTGAATGGCCACTTGCACGCCACATTCGTCGGCCACCGACAGGCAGGCATCGATGGCCGCAGGCGTCGTGCCCCAATCCTCGTGCAGCTTGAAGCCGCCTGCGCCTCCCAGGACCTGCTCCCACAACCCCTTTCGCGAGACGGTGTTGCCCTTGCCGAGCAACACGACGTTCACGGGCATTGCATCCATCGCCTCATGCATGCGCGCCAGGTTCCACGCCCCGGCGGTGACGGTCGTTGCCTTCGTGCCATCGGCCGGGCCTGTGCCGCCTCCGATGACGGTTGTGATCCCAGAGGCCAGCGCCTCATCGACGATCTGTGGGCAGATCAGGTGCACGTGGCAATCGATGGCACCGGCGGTGAGGATCCGTCCGTTGCCCGACAGGATCTCGGTCGACGGACCGATCACGAGAGCGGGGTCGACGCCGGTCATCGTGTCAGGATTGCCTGCCTTGCCGATGCCGACGATCCGACCGCTACGAACACCGATGTCGGCTTTGACGATTCCCCAATGGTCGAGGATCAAGGCTCCTGTGATGACAAGGTCAGGTGTGCCCTGGGCGCGGGTGCGACCCGACTGGCCCATCGATTCGCGGATCACCTTGCCACCACCGAACACGGCCTCGTCGCCGCCGGCGCACAGATCTCGTTCGACCTCGATGAAGAGGTCGGTGTCGGCCAGCCGCACTCGGTCGCCGCTGGTCGGCCCGTACAAGCGGCGGTAGTGAGCGCGCGAGATCTCAACCATCGAGTGGTCCGGCGACATCGCCGCGGAGACCGGCGACGATGCGGTCACCACCGATCGGAACAAGGGTGACGGTGCGGCTGATGCCGGGCTCGAATCGGATCGACGTGCCGGCGGCGATGTCGAGTCGTTGACCGTGCGCCGATTCCCGGTCGAAGAGCAACGCTGGGTTGGCCTCGGCGAAGTGGTAGTGCGAACCGACCTGCACCGGTCGATCACCGCCGTTCATCACGTCGATGGTCGTGCGCGCCAGCCCGGTGTTCAGTTCGATGTCGCCATCGGGACCGGTGATCTCTCCGGGTATCATCGCCGGTCTCAACGAACCGGCTGGTGCAGTGTCACCAGCTTGGTGCCATCGGGGAACGTTGCCTCGACCTGCACCTCGTCGACCATCTCGGCAATGCCCTCCATCACGTCGTCACGGGTGAGCACGCGACAGCCCGAATCCATCAGGTCGACGACGGTTCGCCCATCTCGGGCTGCCTCGTACACCCACGACGTCAGGATGGCAACGGTCTCGGGGTAGTTCAGCTTCAGCCCACGCGCCCGGCGCTTCTCGGCAACTTCCGCGGCGACGTGCACGAGCAAGCGTTCCTGCTCGTGGGGCGACAGCTGCATACGGGCGAAGCTTAGTGGTGACGGCCGCCTCAGGCCTTTGCCGAAACGTGCGTCGCGGTGTTGTCGAAGCGATCGCGAAATGCCGTGGCGCGTTCAGTGGCTGCCCTCGCCGCGCTCGATTGGCCGAGGCCCTCCAGGGCGCGTGCTCGTTGGTTCCAGCTGTACACGCTCGACTCGCGCAACCCGAGACGTTCCGAGGTGAGGGCGCGAGCCAATTCGTATCGACCTGCTCTCAGTGCGGATTCGAGGAGAGTCCTCTGCAACGCGTCGCGTTGCGCGTGCGAACCGCCGAAGCGATGGAGCGTCCGCCGGATCGGCGTCAGTTCGTCGATGACATCGTCGTGGCGGTCCTCGACGAACGCCAACACGGCGCGGCACGCGGGCAGGCCGATCTCGGCCGTCATGCGGATGTTCGTGCCGGCCGGATGCGCCCCTGAGCTGTTGTCGAGCCAGTGCTGGCGAGACTCGATCAGGCTAAGGGCGTCGTTGCGTCGGTCGGCTCCGGCAAGCGCCATGACGGCGTGGAGATCGTTGAACGAGTACCACGGTTGGCCGGAGCCCTTCGACGCCCACGCCTCGGCCAATGCCGCGAACCGCTCATCGCTCGCCATGCCATCGAGCATCAGCCGCCACAGCAGCGCACTGGCGTCGAGCATCTCGATCGGGACGCCGGCCGAAGCGGCGTTGTGGATCTCGTTGTCATAGATGTCGAGCGCCTCCTGGGGCCGACCGGCTTCGAGGCTGTAGAGCGCCTGATGCCACCAGTTGTGAACGGTGAACATGTTGCCGGTCTTCCAGCGCGTCGCATCGGATGCGAGGAATCGAATGCCTTCGTCGACGAGGCCCTGCATCTCGTAGGTGTGCACGACGGCATGGATGCCCCAAACATCGTCCGGGTTGGCCCCGACCGCCTCCAAGCCGGCGTCGAGTGCCTGCGAGTAGTGGCCGGACTCTTCGAGGCCGAATGCCGCCATGCCGCTGACAAATGCAGCGTGTGGATGATCGTGGCGGAACTCGCGCAGTGATCGGATCGGCCGGTCGCGCAAGCTCTGCGCATCGCCCAGGAAGAAGTCGAGTTGGTGACCGATCATCAGCGCGAGGAGATCGGTGGGCCACACCTGCAAGAGCTGGTCGAGCAGGCGCGACGCACCTTCCCAATCACCGTTCAGCCAGGCGCCTATCGCCGATGCGTGTGCCTTCTCGCGCGTGTTGTTGTCTGTGTGTTGCAGCGTGGTCCACGCGGCCTGCACCGTTGCCAGGTCATCGGGATCGGTGCTCATCAAGTGGAGGTAGGCGAGCAGCGCGCTCGCCATGGGTGCCGGCGAATCGTCGGCGGTCAGCTCTCCGGCCAACTCGATCACATCAGGATGAAAGCGAACGAGACGGTCGAGAGCTCGGTCGTACAACTCGATGGTTTCCGGACTCCCGGTCATCGGGTTGTCGTGTGCATCGGTTCCCACGGCCACGGTAGTGAGAGTATTTCTCGTGAGAGTCTCGAGCAAGGTCCAACGCTGGCGGCGAATCGGTCCGTGGGCGCCCGATTCGCCACCAGCGTCAATGATCTCAGTTCGTCAGGATGACGGTGATGAGCGCATCCGGGGAGCCGTCGGTCTCCTTGACGGCGATCTCGCCGCTGGCTCCGCGGTACACGCCGGTTCCACCGGTGATGGCGGCGAGGATGTGTTCGGGCTCGAAGCCTCCGCTGGCGAACGAGATCGAGCCACCCGGAAGGTGGAGCATCCCGGTGCCGGCGAATGACTGTTCGTCCGGCAGGGCTTCGGTGACGACGCCGTAGATGTCGGCGCGACCGACCGAGCGGTGGGCGTCGTCGAGCATGTTGGAGTGAATCGTGAAGACGTCTCCAGCGGAAAAGTCCGGCGCCCCATTGTCGATCATGTCGCTCGTGACTTCATGTTCGATGAAGTGGAGGCGTCGTGGTCCCGGCGAAGCGTCGGCGCTCGCAACAACCGACACGGTCCCTGCGGCCAGCGCAATGGCTGCCAGACCGAGCTTCCAGCCTGCATGTTGAATGGTGTTCATTGGAATC
The DNA here is from genome assembly GCA_036262105.1 of Ilumatobacteraceae bacterium. GTDB lineage: Bacteria > Actinomycetota > Acidimicrobiia > Acidimicrobiales > Ilumatobacteraceae > JAENVT01. The sequence continues at coordinate 5,481 of DATAJN010000642.1, read as the reverse complement.
GTTCTCCTTGTTGGTGATGGCTGTTCGTAGCCGTTGGGAGGATGTTGCGGGTTCACACACGACTTGTCGTCGCCCCGCCGGTTGGTACGGCAAGGTCGCTGGGTGGGTCGGTTGCGCCGACCGCTTCAACCCCGGCCGTGCTCCTGTCAACCCGGAGGTGGACGCCGCATGTGATGTCGAGGGTTACGGTGACCCCGTGCGCAGCTGGTCACCACAGCATCCGAGTGTGCGGCGCAGTTTCACCTCGCCGATCGTGGTTCCTGCTCTCCTGCTCGCCGTGGCCGTCGCGGAGTTGGTCACGAACCGGAACATCCCTCATCGCGCCGTCGCGGCGCTGTGCACACCGATGATGATCGTCGCCCTCTCGTGGCGGCGTCGTTGGGCGTTGCCGGTATGCGGCTTCGTCTGCGGTGCATTCCTCGCCCAAACGATCGCCGGCGTCACAGTCAACGCTCAGTTCGCGACGTTGCTCACCCTTGGTGTCTCAGCGTTCGCTGTCGGCCGCCACGCCGAGCGTGCTTTCGCCTGGTGGGGCATCGGGATCGTGCTGATCATGACGGTCGTTTCGTCGACAGTGTCAGGTTCATCGGCGGGCGACACGGGAGTCGCAGCGATCATCTTCCTCTCGTCGTGGCTCGCCGGCGTGACGCTCGCCGGTCGAGCTCGCGAAGCTACGCACCTGACAACCAGGGCAGCGCTTCTCGAGGCGCACGCAAACGAACTCGCCATCGCTGCGGTGGAGCTCGAGCGAAGACGCATCGCCCGGGAGCTCCACGATGTGATCGCTCATGCGATCACTGTGATGGTGCTTCAAGCCGCGGCCGCTGAGACAGTGCTTGCGATGGCCGGCGATGAACGCGCCGTCGACGCCCTCAGGGTCGTTCAGCACACGGGGCGCCAGGCGTTGGTCGACATGAAACACCTGTTGGGCATACTGCGCTCGACGGGCGAGGCGACATCATCCGCACCCACATTGGCGCCGACCCCCTCGCTCGGGGATCTCGACGCGCTGCTCCGGCAACTCGAGGCGACCGGTCTTCCCGTGACGCTCTCGACGGACGGCGATCTTGCCGCCTGCCCACCGAGCGTCGCATCCTCTGCGTATCACATCGTGCGCGAAGCGCTCACCAACACGCTTCGGCACGCTGGGCCAACGTGCGCCAAGGTGACGGTTCGCTGCAACCCTCGGGTCGTCGACGTAGAAGTTCTCGACGACGGGCGCGGCCCGCACGATGGAGCACCAGGTTACGGACTGCTGGGAATGCGGGAACGAGTTGCCGCGTTCGGCGGCGACTTCCATGCCGGCGTCCGCCCCGAAGGAGGCTATGCAGTTCATGCCCGCTTCCCGCTCGCCAATGGCGAGGCACCGTGATCACCGTTGTGTTGTGCGATGACCAGGCCCTTGTACGAGGCGGCCTGCGAATGATCCTCAGCGCGCATGATGACATCGAGGTGGTCGGCGAAGCGGTGGACGGCGCCGAAGCCGTCGCGGTCGTCCGCGAGCTCAAGCCGGACGTCGTGCTCATGGACATCCGCATGCCCGGGCTCGATGGCATCGAAGCCACTCGCCGTCTCGCGGCCGATCAGTCGGTCAAGGCTCGAATCGTCATGCTGACTACGTTCAACGAGGATGATTACCTGTACGACGCGCTACACGCCGGTGCCGCGGGGTTCTTGCTGAAGACCTGCCCTCCCGATGAGCTCATCCATGCGGTCAGGCGCACGGCGGCGGGCGAGACCCCGCTCGCGCCCGAGATCACCCATCAGCTCGTCGATGATTACTTGCAACGCAACAGGTCCGGCCTGCCGAAAGCCGTGCAACTCGATCACCTCACGGAGCGGGAGATCGAAGTGCTTGGACTCATGGCCAGGGGTCGCACGAACGCCGACATCGCCACCGAGTTGTACCTCGGTGAAGCAACCGTGAAAACTCACATCAATCGCATCTTTGCCAAGCTTGCCGTGCGCGATCGCACGCAAGCCGTGATCCTGGCGTATGAGGCCGGACTGGTGCGGCCGGGAGACGGATGACTTCGCGAGCCCGGTCAAACCCGACTTAGCCGAACCGCCCTGTGACGTATGCCTCGGTGCGAGGATCAGACGGATTGGAGAACATCTTCGGCGTGCGTCCGTACTCCACGAGCACGCCCGTGCGTCGATCGCCTTCGCTCGAGACTTCGGTGGTGAAGAACCCGACCCGATCGCTGATGCGCGCCGCTTGCTGCATGTTGTGGGTGACGATGACGATCGTGTAGCGAGCCTTGATCTCCTGCATCAGTTCCTCGATGCGCGAGGTGGCGATCGGGTCGAGGGCCGAACACGGTTCGTCCATCAACACGACCTCTGGCTGAACGGCCAGTGCTCTGGCGATGCACAGCCGCTGCTGCTGACCGCCCGACAGACCCAATGCCGAGGACCTCAAGCGATCCTTCACTTCGTCCCACAATGCGGCGCCGCGCAGCGAGTCCTCGACGATCCCGTCGATGTCTTCCTTGGGTGTGTTGGTGATGCGCGGGCCGTAGGCGACGTTGTCGTAGATGCTCTTCGGGAACGGGTTGGGTTTCTGGAAAACCATCCCGATGTGCCGGCGGACCTGCGTCGCCGAAACACCGGAGCCGTAGAGATCGACGTTGTGATACTTGATCGAGCCCTCGACACGAGCACCCGGAATGGTGTCGTTCATCCTGTTGAAGCAGCGCAGGACTGTGCTCTTGCCGCAACCCGAGGGGCCGATGAAAGCGGTGATCTGGTGTGGACGAATGGCGAGCGTCACTTCTCGTACCGCCTTGAACGCGCCGTAGTAGACGGCGAGGTCGGTGACCTCGAACACCGCTTGCGGTGCGACGTTCTCATCGGCAGCCGTCTTCTCGCCGGTCTCACTGGTGTCGGTCATGAGATCAACTCGCTCCTCGGTGGCCGATGGCCAGTTCTGGATGTCGTGTTCGGCCATGGTTCTACCTCGTCCTCGCCAGTCGAGCCGACAGCAGCCGGGCGGCCACCGTGAACAGAAATGCGAGCGCGATCAGGGTGAGGGCAGCACCCCAGGCACGCTGCTGGGCCGTGACGAAGCTCTCCTTGGCATTGCCGTAGATCTGCATCGACAGTGACGTGTTCGTCCCTTTGAACACGCTCCAGTTCGTCGCCTTGGCGGCGCCGATCGTGAAGATCAGCGGCGCTGTCTCGCCGGCGGCACGGGCGATCGCGAGGAGACAACCACTGATCACACCCGGGCTGGCCTTGGGAAGTACGACTCGAAGCGTGGTGCGGCTGGTGCTCGCCCCGAGTGCGTAGCTGGCATCGCGCAAGTTCTGCGGCACCAGCCGCAGCATCTCTTCCGAGGACCGTACGACGATGGGCAGCATGAGGCACGCCAGGGCCAACGAACCGCTGAATCCATTGAGGCCATTGGTGCCCCTGGGCACGACCCAGAACACGTAGATGAACAGGCCCATCACGATCGAGGGCACACCCGCCATCACGTTTGCGAGGAATCGGAGCACGCGAGCAAACGGTCGGGTGCGCCCGTACTCGTTGAGATAGACGGCCCCGGCGATGCCGAGCGGTACCGCGATGAGCGTTGCCGTGAAGGTGATCACACACGTGCCGATGATTGCGGCCTTCATGCCCGGTCCGGCCACCCTCGGCCGCAGTTGGATGTCTTTGCTGAACCAGTCGGGGAAGCTGCCAACGACGATCGACCAACCCTTCGTCACCACGGTGGCGAGAACGAGAAGAAGGACGAACCCCACCATCACGACTGCAAGGAGCATCAGCGCCGTCATCACCAGGTTCTTGGTTCGTCGGCGACCGGAGATTCCGGACAGTTCTGCGGCGAGCGACTCGCGTTGGCTGGGTAGCCCTTCTGCCAGGACCGCCATGGCTATGCCCCCTGCACCTTTTTGGTGGCGCGGTTGACCACAGCCGTGGCGGTGAGGTTGACGACGATGGTGAGGATGAACAACGTGAGACCCATTGCGATCAGAGCACTGCGTTTCAACTCCGACGTTGCTTCGCCCCACTGAAAGGCGATCACCGAGGGAAGCGAATCTCCCGACGAGAACACGTTCGCCGTGATGCTGGGGGATGAACCGATCACGAGCGCCACGGCAATGGTCTCGCCCATGGCCCGGCCGAGTCCGAGCATGACGGCTCCGACGATGCCACCCAGCGAATGTGGCAACACTGCACCGGTGATCATCTCCCAGCGCGTCGCCCCCAGGGCCAATGCGCCGTCGCGGTCGGTTTGCGGACAGGTCTCGATCACCTCACGGGCGATCGAGGTGATGATCGGTGTGATCATCACCGACAGGATCAGACCCGCTGTCATGAACGTTCGGCCGACACTCGCATGGCCGAAGATGTGGCCGAGCACCGGCCAGCCCTCGAACCAGCCATTGATGGTCTTGTACACGCCGACGAGCTTGGGGGCCAGGAAGATGATGCCCCACAGACCGAACACGACCGACGGCACCACGGCGACGAGGTCGGTCAACGAGACGAGCCACTTCTTCAACCACGACGGCGCGATCTGGGTGGTGAACAGGGCGATGCCGACACTGATCGGTACGGAGATGACGACCGCGATGAGAGCCGTCACAGCGGTGCCGTAGATGAAGCTCAGCGCGCCATAGATCTCGTTACTGGGGGCCCACCGACGTTGGGTGAAGAACCTGATCCCTTCCGATCGGAAGACGGGCAGCGACTTTTGCGTCACCGTCCAGGCTATGAGCACCAAGATGACCAGGATCAGCGCGCCGGCCGCGAAGGTCGAACCTCTGAAGAGGCGGTCGAGGATCTGTCGTCGGGGCCGCAGATCGGGCAGATCGGCCGGCAATGTGTTCATCGATCTCCTTGACGTCGCGCAACGAAATTGGGCCGGACCCACGGGGGTCCGGCCCAACTGTAGATGGGTTCGTCAGGCACCGATCTTGGCGATGTTGGCCAGCGCCTTGGCCTGCAGGGCAGCCGGCAATGGCGCGTAGTCGATCGCTGGTGCCGCCGCCTGGCCGTCGGTCAGGAGGTAGGTGAGGAATCCACGGATGGCCTCGGCCTTGGCCGAATCGGCCTGCTTGACGTAGGCGATGATCCAGGTCTGCGCGGCGATCGGGTACGCCGCGTCGCCGTCGGCCCAACCCAGGAAGTAGGTCAGATCGTCGTTGATCTTGGCATTCTCGGCTGCTGCAGTGGTGGCTGCGAGGGTGGGTTCGATGTACTTGCCCGCCTTGTTCTTGACGAGAGCGAACGCGAGGTTGTTGGCCTTTGCGTCACTCAGGTCGACGTAACCGATCGCCCCTTCCGTGGACGACACGATCTGGGCGACACCGCTGTTGCCGTCGCCGGCCTGCGTGCCGTCGGGCCATTCGAGCTCCGAGGCTCCGCCGAGCTTCCAGTCGCCACCGGCGTCCGGGCCGACAGCCGCGTTGAGGAACTTGGAGAAGTTTTCGGTGGTACCCGAACCATCGGCTCGGCGGGCCACGACGA
>DATAJN010000641.1:0-4021 GCA_036262105.1 Ilumatobacteraceae bacterium | reverse complement strand
CGCTCGCCGGCAACCAGTTCGTAGGCGGCGTCACCCACCGGTCTCACCAGCACGGGTTGGAGCACACCGATCTCGCGGATCGAGGCAGCCAGTTCGGCGAGGGACTCCTCGTCGAAATGCACGCGGGGTTGGTGCTGGTTGGGGATGATGCTGTCGATCGGCAGATCGACGAGCCGGGGCACGTCACCTTCGACGCTGCCGGCCTCCGACGGAATGAGCGCGCCGAGTCCTTTACCGAGACCGCCGAGTCGAGCCATGACTGACCTCCTTTGCCACACTGCGATAGGCCGCGGCGCCCCGCGACGTCGAGTCGAACGTGATGATCGGCTGGCCGAACGAGGGTGCCTCGGAGAGGCGTACGGTGCGCGGTACGACGGTTCGGCAGACCTTGTCACCGAAGTGCTCGCGGACCTCATGAACCACTTGATCGGCGAGCTTGGTGCGGGCGTCGTACATCACGCAGACGATCGTCGTGACTTCCAGCGTCGGGTTGAGATTGCGTTTGACGAGATCCACATTGCGGAGCAATTGGCCGAGGCCCTCCAGCGCGTAGTACTCGCACTGGATGGGCACGAGCACCTCATCGGCAGCATTGAGTCCGTTGACCGTCAACAGCCCGAGTGACGGCGGGCAGTCGATCAAGATGAAGTCGTAGTCGTCGAGCACGGCGTGGATGGCTTTCCGGAGCCGGTTCTCGCGACTGAACGCCGGCACCAGTTCGATCTCGGCGCCGGCGAGATCGAGGCTTGCCGGGGCCACGAAGAGGTTCTTGACCGACGAGGGCTCGATGCAATTCTCCAGCGGAACCTCGTGCATGATGACGTGGTACATCGAGGTCTCGATCCCCCGATTCTCGATGCCCAAACCCGTCGAGGCGTTGCCTTGCGGGTCGAGGTCGATGATCAGCGTGCGAAAGCCGAGCTCGGCAAGACATGCTCCGAGGTTGACGGCGGTCGTGGTCTTACCAACGCCACCCTTCTGGTTGGCAACGGCAATCACCCTGGGCAGCGGGCGGCCCTCGGCTGGTTCGGTTGCGGTCATGGAGGAATAACTCCTGTTCACGCGGTTTCTACGTCGGGTCGACGGCACCGCATGGTAGCGGAGTGTTGCTTCCGACAGGCGGATGCCCATCGGTGATGTTTCACGTGAAACGTCCTCACCGCAATCCTCTGTCGCCGATCGTGCCATGTTCCACGTGAAACAATCAGCCGTCAGGATTCTCGCCTCAATCGACGAACACCCTGGTGAGCGCCCTCGTCCCGCAGAGACGGATGATGCTCGAGGCACGACGTCCAGACGTCCGATCGATCGGCGGGTGGTTCACTGACGAGGCCGATGCCTCCTGGCGCCAAGAGCAGATCGATGAACCGGACGGTTGTCGCCACGTCGGCGAAGCTGCGTGCGGTGACCACGTCGAAGCGTCGATCGGTGTCTGTGCAGACGGTGCCGACATCGGCGGTCACGACCATGCTGCGCTCCCCCAACCGGAGCGAGGCGACGGCACGGCGCAGCAGATCGGCGCGAGTCGCCCGCCGCTCGACCATCATGACGGTCAGGTCGGGTCGGCGACAGCAGATCACCAATGCCGGCAGGCCACCGCCGGATCCGAGATCGATCACCGATCGCCGGCCGGGTGGAATCAGTGCGACGAACCGATCCGCATGGCGGATGGCATCGACCAACGACTTCTCGCCGATCGCACCCCGCTGCTGGATGACACTCAGCGCGGCGATGAGCTCGGTGTCATCCGCCATTGTCCGGTGTGATGACGACCCGCCGGTAGGGATCGTCGCCTTCGGACCGGGTACCGATGCCTTCGACTTCACTGAGTGCGTCGTGGACGATCTTGCGGTCAGCCGATGACATCGGCTCCAGAACTCGGGCAACACCAGACTGCTTGACCTCTTCGGCCATTTGCATCGCGAATCGATCGAGAGCTTCCTTGCGCCGCTGGCGGTAGCCGCCGATGTCTACACGCAGACGCGTGTCGTGGTCGCCTAACCGCCGCTGAGAGGCGACACGAGCGAGATCTTGAACTGCCTGCAGCGTCGTGCCGCGTGGGCCGACCAACAATCCGAGGTTGTCGCCATGGACGCGGATTTCGAGATCATCGCCGTCCTCGATCAACTCTGTGGTGCCGGTCAACGCGAATGCGGCCACCAACTCGTCGATGAACTTCCGTGCCTCGTCGCCAACCTGTCGGGCATTCACGTCTTGCTGCTCCTTTGATCGTTGCGGGACCACCGGTTCGATATCACCGGCTTCGGCCGTGTCGACGGCACGCGGACGCGGCTTGGGCTGCGGCTTCGGACCAGCGTGCACCTTTGCTTTGACGGGCTTCGAGGCGCCGCCGTCACCGGCTTCCGCCTTGCGCGGCCGGCGCTCGCGCCGATCGACCTTCTGACGAGCCTGAGCCGGGCGCACACGGGCCCGCACTCTGGCCTCGCCGCGCAATCTACCGAACAGGCCGGGTTTTGGCTCGGCCAACACCTCGAACTCGGCATCGTCGGCAGCGACTCCTAGCCGATCCAGAGCGAGATCCTTGGCCTCTTCGAGCGTGCGTGCAGTGAATTCGACCCATTCCATAGGTGCCTACTTCTTCTTGGGGCGAGCGTCGCGGGGTCGCACCGTCTTGCCGGTCGAAGCCGGACGAGCGCTGGAACCCGACGGCGTCGGACGATTCTTCGGGGGAGTGACTCGCTTGCTGGCGGTCGGTCCGGCGACTGCCTTGTCGGCCTGCTTGTCGCCGGTCTGCTTCGCCGCACTGAGCTCCCGCTTGGCCTGGGCGAACAGGCCGCCGCCGCCACCGTCTTTCTTGGCGATCTCGCGAGCCCGCTCGCCGGCCGCCTGGGCCTGCCGACCGAGCGAGTGCTCGCCTTTGTAGAACCGGTGGGTGATGTAGTACTGCAAGCCGATGCGGAAAACGGCCTGCGCCATGTAGTAGATCACCAGGCCGGTGAGGTAGAAGACCAGGAAGAAAGCAAAGACGACTGGCAGGTACTGCATCATCTTGGCCTGCGTCTCCGACATGTTCGGAGCCATCTGAGCGCGGGCGGCAACCATCTTCTGCTGCACGAAGTACAACACGCCGAGGGTCACGACGATGAGGGCATACGGCAGACCCTTGCTGAACGACTGGGTGATCGCCTGGGAAGGACGCAGCGCCAGATCGAGGCCCCAGGTGAGCATCTCGTGCTTGCCCACGAGCGATTGGTACATCTTCGAGCTGGTCGAGATGTACTGCGGGGTGAAGCCGGTCGCCTCGCCACCGTGGCTCAACCCGCGCAGCACGCGGTACATGATGATGAACACAGGCATCTGCAGCAGCAGGGGGAAACAGGAGGCCAGGGGATTGACCTTGTGCTGCTGGTACAGCTTCATCATCTCTTCGTTGAGCTTCTGGCGATCGCCGCGATGCTCTTGCTGCAGCTTGCGCATCTCCGGCTGCAACTTCTGCATCTCCAGCATGCCCTTGGTGCTCTTCAGCACGAGCGGCGCCGTGATGATCATCACCACCAGGGCGATCATCGAGATGGCGATGATGTAGTTGTGGGTCCAGCTGTAGAACCAGGCGAGCAACGCCGCAGGCGGCTCGAAGAGGCCGGCAATCATAGGGTGGATCTCTTTCCTTCAGGTACAGGGTCGTACCCGGACGGGCCGAAGGGTCGGCAACGAACGAAACGGCACAGCGTGAGCCAGAGACCACGGAACGTGCCGTGAACCTCGAGGGCCTCCCGAGCATACGACGAGCACGACGGCGTGAACCTGCACGGCGAAGGACGACCATCGAACGCCCGTTGATAGGCGATGACCAGGGCAATCAGACGTGCATGGAGCCAACCAGACGGTTCAGATCGAACGCCAGTTCGCTTCCGGATCGTTGTGCTGCGTCGGTTTGGGCGCCGATCAGGTACAGCCCCGGCGGCAAGGAAACGTCGTCGAGCAGAGCCCGCAACCGTCGTCGCAGCCGATTGCGGACGACAGCTGGTCCGATGGCGCGACCGAGCGCGTAGGCCACCCT
>DATAJN010000640.1:0-3382 GCA_036262105.1 Ilumatobacteraceae bacterium | reverse complement strand
GACATCATCGAGGAGTTCGAGGCACAACGCCGGCGAAAACCGACGTACCCCGCGGTCGTGGCCCGCCTCGGAGATGTCGTCGAAGATCGCAGCTCGGGCTTCTGTGGCGACATCGTCGCGATCACATCGGACTCGGTGACGCTGCGCGACCGCCACGGGTTGACCCGTCAGTTCCTGTACAAGGCTGGAGGCTTCCTGGTCGATGGCAGGCCGGTCACGATCGTCCGCGAACGCAAGCACGGGCAGGCACCGCGGGTGACCAACAGCGGTGCTCTCGCCGCGCCGTCGCAACGCGCCAAATCAGCCAGGGCGAGCCGGATCTGGGTGGAAGGCCGCCATGACGCCGAGCTGCTGCAGCATGTCTGGGGCGACGAGTTGGCCGAATTGGCGATCGTCGTCGAACCCATGCACGGCGTCGACGATGTGGCCGCGATGGTCGAGCAGTTCCAGCCTTCGGCCGACCGCCGACTGGGTGTCCTCGTCGATCACCTCGTAGGCGGCTCGAAAGAGGAACGCATCACCCGCGGGCTGGCCGGTCCCCACGTGCTGGTGACCGGCCATCCCTTCGTCGATGTGTGGGCAGGAATCCGACCCGAGGTGATGAACCTCTCCGAGTGGCCGCAGGTGCCTCGTGACGTCGAGTGGAAGCAGGGGCTGTGCGCTGCACTCGGCGTGTCGCTCACGGATTTCTGGCCGCGCCTACGGAATCGGGTTCGGACGTTTGCCGACCTGCGTCCGGAACTGGTAGGGGCGGTGGAGCAGTTGATCGACTTCGTTGCGCCTGCGAGCGACGAAGTCGGCGGCGGGTGATCGGAACCAGTACGGCCGCAACGATCGCGAGGGTCACCAAGAACGGTGCTGTGTATCCGATGAAGATGAGCAGCGCGGCGAGCATCTTGATGAACCCGTTCCAACCGGTCTTGAACGCCTTGCCGATCGACGGTGTCGAAGATGACTTCGCTGCGACGACCGCCTTCGCCGCAGGTTCCGGGCTGAGGCTCAGTTGCACTCGCAGGGTGGCCAGCGAGACGCGCTCGTCGATGGCCCGCTTCATGGCCTGATACTGCTCGACCAGTGTCTCCCGCTCGGTGAGCTGACTCTCCAGGCTGAGCACATCGCCCAGGTCGGTCGCGTTCTCGAGCAGCTTGCGAACCCTGTCGAGGCTTGCTTGCGCCGTCGTGAGCCGTGCATCGATGTCGACCACTTGGCTCGTCACGTCTTCGGTGCCCTGCGAGGCGGTGCGCCGCTTGCCGATGCTGTCGAGATCAGCGATCGCCGCCTCGACCTCCTTCGGAGGCAGCTTGATCACGAACGACGCTGTCGATGACCGGTCGTCGGCGATGTTGATCGTTCGTTCGTAGATCTGCCCTCCGTGGCGATCGGACAGCGCCACGACATCGTCGATCCCCTTGGAGATGTCGGCCACCTCGAGACCGAAGCTGATGTCGATGGCCAGGTACTTGTTCTGGGCGACGGGATCGAGATCGACGCCGATCGGCGCACTCGATGGAGCCTCCGTCTCGCCGACGGTGTCTGCGGCCGCCGGTGCCGCTGAGCGCTGGGTGGCCTCGCCATTGACCGAGCCACTTTCTGGCTTCGGAAGGTCAGCTTGAACCGGAGCCTGGGTGGCGGACGAGGACTTGGAGTCCGAACCGCACGCTGTTACGCCGATGATGACAGCTGCGAGGGCGGCGGCGATCCGGGCTCCTCGGTGCGCTGTGTTCACGTTTGCCATACGTGTTCGACGTGACCGATGCCACGCCGGTTCCAGCGGGACTGTGTCAGTCGCGTGACGCGGCGGGTGGCGATGCGGCTCGGCGATGGCGGAGGTACTCGATGCCGACCGGCAAGAGCGAGATCGCGACGACCGCCACCGCTGCCAGTTCGATGTTGTTCTTCACCGCGTCGACCTGGCCGAGGAAGTAACCGAGCATGGTGACCACGCCCGCCCACAGGACCGCGCCGATGGCGTTGGCGCTGATGAAGGTGCGCTGTTCCATCTTGCCGACGCCGGCAAGCACCGGCACGAAGGTGCGCACCACCGGCACGAAGCGCGCCAGCACCAACGCTTTGGTGCCGTGGCGCTCGAAGAACGCCTGCGTCTTGGCGACGTTGCGCTGGCTGAACAGTCGCGATTCGGGCCGGTCGAACACGGAGGGTCCGAACGTGCGACCGATGAGGTACCCGCACTGGTTGCCGACGAACGCGGCGACGATGAGCACGGGGATCACCAGACCGATCGAGGGCAGGCTCGGCAGCCCCTTCGGCTTCGACGACAGGAACCCGGCGATGAACAGCAGCGAATCACCGGGTAGGAAGAAGCCGATCAGCAGGCCGGTTTCGGCAAAGATGATCAGCGCGGCAAGCGCCAACCCGCCCTGGTCGAGCCACTTCTCGATTTGGAACAGGGCGACCATGGGTTGATCGGGGTCAGGTCTTGATGGTGGCGACCATCGACGGCGCCTTGCGGTGGGAGAACACCACCGCGGCGATCACTACCGCCAGGGCGCCGGCGGCGATGGCGAACCGCGCCCCGTCGTTGTCTTGCAGGCTGATGATTGCCGGCAGCATCAACAAAGAGACCAGGTTCATCACCTTGATCAGCGGATTCAGCGCCGGGCCGGCAGTGTCCTTGAAGGGATCTCCGACCGTGTCGCCGATGACCGCCGCCTTGTGCGGCTCGCTGCCCTTGCCGCCGTGATGGCCGTCCTCGATGTACTTCTTGGCGTTGTCCCACGCTCCGCCGGCGTTCGACAGGTAGTTGGCCATCAGCTGGCCGACCAGGATGACAGCGGCGAGGAATGCGCCGAGTGCCCGCCAATCGATACCGAAGCCGATGATCACTGGTGCCAGTACGGCGAGCAGCGCCGGCGTGGCCAGCTCGCGCAGCGACGCCGCGGTGCAGATGTCGATGACCGGCCCGTAGTCGGGCTCCTTTTCGCCGGACATGATCTTGCCGTCGGCAAACTGGCTGCGAACCTCCTGCACGACGACACCGGCGGTACGTCCAACGGCGCGGATGGCCAGCGACGAGAACATGAACGGAACCGAGCCACCAATCAACAGACCGATGAAGATCCTCGGCTCGGCGACGTTTATCTGCAGCGGCAGTTCCTTGAACACCCCGTCTTTGAGGTTCTTGGCGACGATGCCGAGCTCGTTGCCGGCCGTCTCGATGTAGCTGGCGAACAGGGCGACTGCGGCGATGACCGCCGAGCCGATGGCGAAGCCCTTGGTGACGGCCTTGGTGGTGTTGCCGACGGCGTCGAGGCTGACCATGATCTTCTGCGCCTCACCGTGGAACTCGCCACTCATCTCGGCGATGCCGGCGGCGTTGTCGCTGACCGGGCCGAAGGTGTCTTCCGACACGATCACGCCCGTG
>DATAJN010000639.1:0-4797 GCA_036262105.1 Ilumatobacteraceae bacterium | reverse complement strand
CCCAACAACAGTGCCCCGGCGACGCCGGGCAGCACGCCGTGGGCCAACGCGTCGCCGATGAACGCCAGGCCGCGCAACACGACAAAGGTGCCGGCCACGGCGCACAGCACCGCCACCAAGATGCCCGCCATCAGCGAGAGTCGCATGAACTCGTTGTCGGCGAACGGAGCGATGAACCACGACATGGGATGAGTGCAGCGGCTACGCCAGGGCTGCGGCAACCTTTCGGGCGATGTCGGTGAGGAACGTCGAGTACTTGCCGTCAGTCGGCAGGTTGTGGGTGGCCAGTTCGACCACTTCGACTCCGGTCTCTTTGCCGATGGAGTCGGCGACCTGCGGCGGCGTGCCGAGCTCGGTGAACACCGCCTTCACTCCCTCTTCGTCGACCTTGCCGGCAAGTTCGGCCAAGGCCTTGGCGGACACCCCGGCCTGGGTGGTGAGGCTGGGGACGATCGCTCCGATCAGCGTAAATCCGTAGCGTTTGGCGAAGTAGCCGAGCGATTCGTGGCCGGTGACGAGCTTGCGGTTTGCGTCGGGCACGCTCGCCAGAATCGAGGTCACCTCATCGTTCAGCCGGTCGAGGCCTGCGTTGACCGTCGCGATTCCGGTCGAGGCATCGATCCCCTGCGCGGCGAGCGCCGGGCCGAGAGCGGTGGTCGCATCCTTCATCGTGAGCGGGTCCATCCACAGATGCGGATCCTTGGCGCCGACGGTCTGATCCGGATCGCCGGTCGGCAGGCCCTCGCCCGCGCCGACGGTGCGCACGGTGATGTGGTCCGAGGCAACGAAGGTGGCGACACCCTGCTCCTCGGCGCGATCCAGAGCATCCTTCATCCCACCCTCGAGGTCGAGACCGTTGCGCACGATGAGGTCGGCATCGTTGAGCTCGGCGATGTCTTTGGCCGAGGGCTCCCACTCGTGCGGGTCGGCTCCGTTGGGCATCATCACCACCACATCGGCGCGATCACCGACGGCGTCTTTCACCAAAGATCCGAGGATCGAGTACGTCACCACGATCGTCGTGCGGCCACCGGACCCGTCGGCCGACGTGCTGTGCGTGCATCCTGCCAGCAGCGCGGCCACTGCACCGACGACCGCCAGTCTGGGAATAGGAAGCATTCCTAAACTCTAGGTGACTCACTCGCAATCGGTGCAAGTTCCGTAGATGTCGATGTCGTGGTGCCGCGGCCGCAGGCCGGCGTCGCGCGCTGCCTGCACGAAGGCTGTGTCGAGCGAGCGTTCCAGCCGGTTGTCGAGCGTGAAGTCGCGGATCATCCCGCACTCTGTGCAGATGACGTGGTGATGATGGCCGGTGAGATCTTCGGCGAGCTCGTAGCGGGCATGGTCGACGCCGCGCACCAGCCGCCGCACCACGCCCGCGTCTTCCATCATCGCCAGGTTGCGATAGGCGGAGCTCTGCGTGAGCGCCGGGGCGCTTTCCAGCAGCTCGGGAATCGTCACCGGAGAGCCGTGATCGGCGAGCGTCTCGACGATCACGCGCCTGCTGCGCGTGTACAGCTGGTCGATCTTGTGCAGCCGATCGCCGACCTGACGATGGAGTCGCTCATCTGCGGCCATGACGCCTCACCTTACTGACGCCCATCCACAACGCGGCTCGTAGCACGCCCTGAGGAGGTAGGTGACGAATGTCCCCGCCAAGGGGACATTCTCTGACTGCGTAGAGCACCCGGGCGGAACAGTGCAGCGCGCCCGGGATGACTCGAACATCCAACCTTTTGATCCGTAGTCAAATGCTCTATCCATTGAGCTACGGGCGCCTGTGCAGGCGGGCAGTGTAACCGCTGGGTGGCTAGACCAAAACTGTCGTGGTGGTCGCAGGTGTGCCCAGGGCCCATGGAGCCCAGCCGCTCTTGTTGTACAGCGTCAGTGCGGCCGAGGCATTGACCTGTGGGTCGTAGAGCTGGGCCGGGCTGGTGATGCCGATGCCGACGAGCCACGACTTGTTCGCGTTGAAGTAGATCTGGAACAGGCCGTAGCAGCACGAGTTGTGCGCCGTCGGGATGAGGTTGCTCTCGCGGGTGGCGATGGCGATGGCCTGGTCCTCGAGGTTGTCGGGCCACACGTCGCGGATGATCTGGGCCACTTGCGCCCTGCTGTAGGTGTTGGCCGGTGGCGCTGGTTGCGTTGTTACCGGTTCGGTGGTGACGACTGACGTGGGCGGCTGCGTGGTGGCCGGGTGAGTGGTTGCCGGCACGGTTGCCTTCGGCTGCGTGGTCGAGGGCTGCGTGGTGGCCGGAGGCTTCGTCGTCGGCGGGCCCGGATCGACTGCGCCCTGCGGCAGGCAGATGCTCTTGCCGGGCAGCAGCAACGTCTGGGTGGTGGCGCCGTTGGCGGCAAGCAGGCTGGTCATCGAGACCTTGGCTCGTGCCGCGATTGTCGACCACGCGTCACCGGCTACCACGGTGTAGGTCTGGCTACACGCAGCCTTGGCCGCTGTCTGCGTGGAGGGCGGCGAAGCCGATGGGGTGGTGGTGGTCGTCTTCGGTGTGGCCTTCGGTGTCGCCTTCGGTGTGGTCTTCTTGACCACCTTCGTCGCCGTCGTGGGTGGAGCGGTCGGCGCAACGGTCGTCGGCGCGACTTCGATGCGCGGTGATGTCGTCGGCACAGCGGTGGTGGTCACGGCAACGGTGGTGGGCGCTGCGGTGTCGGGAGCGAGCGTTTCGTCGGTGGGGGCCGGTGGCATCCTGCCGATGACGACGGTGTTGACCGGCTTCAATTCCGCAGCCCGTACCTCCTGCTTGTCGGAACGCAGGCTCAACGCCACTGGAACCAGCAACAAGCCCACCCCCAGCATCACGCAAACGCGGGTCATCAGCGGGTTGCGCGGGCGAGGCGGCTCGGGCACCGCCCTGGTCGGTTCCCTGCGGACCACGGGAATCATCCGGGTGTCGCCGTGAGCACGTGTGCCGGCCTGCACGCGCTTCAGCGGCCGCGTGGGTTCGTCGTTCCAGAAGCCCCAGGGATCCTCCGAGTTGTCGTGCTGCATGGTTGTTGTCAGCCCTCTGGGGAGCTGCCTTCACTTCATGAGTCGGCCAGAAAGGTCCTGTCTAGTCTGGTTGTCACACAATTGCAACATTGGCGACCCTCGGCGACGGCGAACGGGCCGGCGGTCGAACCACCGGCCCGTCGTTTGGCGGAGAGGGTGGGATTTGAACCCACGGACCGCTTGAAGGCGGTCCCCGCATTAGCAGTGCGGTCCATTCGACCTGGCTCTGGCACCTCTCCTGGCGAATGCTGAGGCTATCGCAGCGACCGGCGGGGTCCCCACTGCGATTCGCCGCCCTCGCCGCGCCGCGGCTTCCGGTTCGGGATTCGAACTGTGCATCGGTGCATCTGAGGGGGAGAAACCAATGAAAACCTTGCGCATTTCGGCCGTATTTGACGAACCTGGTTCGAATCGGTCATGTTGTCGGCGCAAGGGTGCACTTCGGCGAAGTGGCGGGCTTCTATGAATACAACGCGGGCTGTAGTTTCGCGTGCGGCGAGCGGATGGCAACGAACCGGTTTCCGACCTTCGTCGCGCTCCCGGGCTCGCCTGGCGATCGGAACTCTGTTGGCACTGGTGGCTGTGGGGGTCGTGCTGTTCGTCTTTTCGACGACCGACAAGCGCGTGGCGGTGCTGCAGGTCGTGCACGACATTCCTGCCGGATCCCAGCTGAGTGCCGCCGATGTCCGGCCGATCGAGTTGTCGGCCGATCCGTCGCTCGCCGTCGTGAATGCGTCCGATCTCGCCGCGGTCGTGGGCCGCTACGCCAAGGTGCGCATCGTCACCGGCGGGCTGCTAGCGGCGAATCTCCTGCAGGCAACACGTCTCGTGACGCCCGGCGCCGCCGTGATAGCAGTGACTGTCCCAGCCGGCGAACTGCCGGTCGGCCTCCGCGAGCGATCGCAGGTTCAGCTGATCATCCCACCGACGGGCGAGGATCCACCACCCGCCCCTGTCCTCGGCCGCGTGGTCGGGTTGCCGGCCGCGCCTGATTCCATCACGGGGCAGTTGTCGGTATCTCTCGAAGTGGCGGCCGTCGATGCCGTCGTCGTTGCCGGCGCCGACAAGGTGCGTGTCGTGCTGCTGGATCCGGGCGTCGATCCCGCGGACGTGACGCCGTGAGCCTGA
Source organism: Ilumatobacteraceae bacterium (assembly GCA_036262105.1). Taxonomy (GTDB): domain Bacteria; phylum Actinomycetota; class Acidimicrobiia; order Acidimicrobiales; family Ilumatobacteraceae; genus JAENVT01. The sequence continues at coordinate 662 of DATAJN010000639.1, read as the reverse complement.
TCGGCGTTGTCGGTGATGGCTGCACGACCACGGCTCTTGGACTGGCCGCGGCGTGGGCACCGGACGATCCGTGCATGGTTGCGGAGTTCGATCCGGCAGGTGGCTGCTTGGCCGCTTGGCTCGACCTACCTCGGTCTCCCGGCCTCGCAGAAGTCGCCGCCTCGTCCACTCCTGGGTCGTGGCCGGCGATCCAGGAGTCGGTGCAGCGCTCCATGTCTGGCCTCGACGTCCTGCTCGCTCCGACCAGGGCCGTCGAGGCCGTCGCGGTGATCCACGCGGCCACCGCGTCGGTGCTGCCGGTACTTGCCGCGATCGATTCGTCCGTTGTCATTGCTGACGGCGGTCGCTTGCGTGGTGCGTTGTCGGCGCTGGCGATCCGCAGCGATCTCGTGGTCATCGCCCATCGTCAGAACTCGGGCTCGGCCGCGGCAGCAACTCTCGGCCTGGAACGCGTGGCCGAGCTCACCTCGTTGCTCGCCGCTCGGACGATCCCAGCCGTCGTCGCTTTGATCGGAGATCGGCCCTACAGCTCTGCCGAAGTGGCCGACTTCGTGCAGGCCGACGCGGTCGTCGCCCTCGCTCACGATCCGTGGGCTGCGGCGGTTCTCGCCGGGCGCGCTGGCTCGGCCATCCGCCTGCGACGGTCGCCCCTCATGCGCTCC
>DATAJN010000638.1:0-2786 GCA_036262105.1 Ilumatobacteraceae bacterium | reverse complement strand
GCGGCGGCTTCCACGAGGAGGTCGTCAGCCCTTTGACCGACGTCAGTCGGCAGCGACAGTCGACTCCCGCTCGCCGAGGTAACCGGACAAGATCAGCCGGTGGTCGGCGCGCAGCGTCTCAGCCGATTCATGGATCACGAGTTCGCCGTGAGACAACACGTAGCCGCGGTCCGCGACCGCGAGCGCTATTTCGATGTGCTGCTCCACCAGAAGCACGGCGCAGCCGCTTTCCTTGGCGTATTTGGTGACGACCGGCAGGAGACGCTGGACGATGACGGGGGCGAGCCCCAGCGACATCTCATCGAGTAGCAGAAGGCGCGGTCGGCGGGCCAACGCGCGACCGACCGAGAGCATCTGTTGCTCGCCGCCCGACAGCAGGCCGGCGCGGCGGTTGGCAATCACCGCAAGTGCAGGAAAGTAGCTGTAGGCGACATCGGCGTCGATGTGCTCGCCGCGAGATCCGAGACGAAAGTGCTCGGCGACGGTGAGGCCGAAGAACACTCCCCGCCCTTCCGGCACGTGGGCGATGCCGAGGCGGGCCCGCGCAGTTGGCGACTGTCGACCGATGTCCTTCCCGTCAACACGGATCACGCCCGCCATGGGACGCACGAGGCCCGAGATCGCTCGCAGAGTCGTCGTCTTGCCGGCACCGTTGGGGCCGAGGAGGGCCACCACCTCCCCGGCTCCGACGTAGAGATCCAGTTCGCGCACGACGGCCGCGGCGTCGTACCCTGCCGACAGGCCGTCGAGCTGGAGGACCGGGTCAGCGCCCATCGTCGGGCTCTCCCAGGTCGTCGGCGCCGATGCGAGCCGGTGAGTCCACCGGCGTGACAGTGACCATCTCCGTCGTGGCCGCGCCCAGGTATGCGGTGACGACCTTCGGATCCTCGCGCACAACGTTGGGCGTTCCGTTGGCGATCACCTGGCCGAACTCGAGCACCACGACGCGATCGCTGATTCCGAGCACGAGGCCCATGTCGTGGTCCACGAGAAGGATCGGCGTGCCGCGGTCGACGATCTGGCGCAGGTGATGACCGAACGCGACTGACTCGTGCGCGTCGAGACCGGCCGCCGGTTCGTCGAGGCACAACAACTTGGGGCCGGCCGCCAGCGCCCGGGCGACGGCCACGAGCTTGCGCTGTCCCTGCGTGAGCTCTGTGGGGGTTGCGTCGGCCAGGTCGCCGAGCGCGAACAGATCGAGCGCCTCGTCGACGGCGCGGGAGTGGGCCAACGGCCGCGCCAACAGTTCCTTGACCGTCGTCAGAATCGAGGGATGATGCGCTGCGACGGTGAGGTTCTCGCGCACCGACAAGTCGTCGAACAGCTCGATCGACTGCCACGTCCTGGCCAGACCGCGCCGGGCGCGGGCATGCGGGGGCAAGTCGCTGACATCGTCGCCGGCCAGTTCGACCCTGCCGCGGTGGTTCACGAATCCGGTGACGGCGTCGATGAAGGTGGTCTTGCCGGCCCCGTTCGGGCCGATCAGGCCGACCAACTGGCCGGGCTCGACGTCGAGATCGACATCGATGACGGCTTGCACCCCACCGAAGGAGACCGTGATGCCGCGGGCCGACAGAACGGCGCTCATGGCTCGGTGACCATCGCTGTCGGTCCACTGCTCGCGAGTGCGGTTTCCTTCGCGGCGCGCTTACCGCCCGACGCGGTTGCCGCACGTTTCGCCGCCTGCCGCTTGCGGTATGTCGTTCCCGCCACACCCTCCGGGTTCTGGATCAGGGTGACGATCAGGATCAGGCCCCCGACCAGCAGCGTCCAGTTGCCGGAGATTCCGAGGATCGTCTGGAAGAAGTGGGGTACGAGTCCCTCGGTTGCAACCAGCCCACCGATCACGGCCCCGGAGACCATAGTGATGCCGCCGATGTAGGCGAAGGCGACGAACCCCAGCGCGATCAGGATCCCGAAGCGTGCCGCGCTGACCGAACCGAAGTTGTACGCGTACATCCACCCCGCAGTGCCGGCGATGAACGAGGAGATGGCGTATGCCGCAATCTTGACGCGGGCGACGTTGATGCCCGCCGCCGCGGCTGCCCGCTCGTTGGCGCGCACCGCAAGCATCTGCTGGCCGAGCACGGAACGGCGCAGGTTGGAGACGAGCAGGCACAGGACGATCACGGCGACCAGGTATACGAATCCGAGCACCGGGCTCGGCAACTTGTCGTCGAGCCCACGAAACGACGCGTTGCCGCCGATCGCGGTCCCGAACAGCTTGGGCTGCCCGACCGGCGAGCCGCTGGGGCCGGCACCCCATCTGGAGTTGGCGAACCCGAACTGCTCGATGGCGATCACTCCGGCCAGAGTCACCACGGCGAGGCTGGCGCCGCGCACCCGCAGTGCCGACACGCCGACGATCAAGCCAACCACTACACCTGCGACGGAACCGGCCAGCGGCCCCCACGGAAAGCCGATGTGGGCATGGACGAACAGGTGTGACACAACGAACCCGGAGACGCCCGCCAGAGTGACCTGGGCGAGCGACACCTGGCCGACGAACCCCGTGATGACCACCAGCGACAGGCACATGACCACTCCGACGAGGGAGAGCATGAGCGACTGCCGATAGCCGAAGGGCAGCACCACCAGCAACACGATGCCGACCACCGCCAGCAATATGGCCGGGCGGGCCAGCCGTTGCGGTCGGGGAGCTGCGGGGAGGCGCTTCTCCACCAGTTCGCCGCGCACCGGCAAGCGCGCCCCGCGCAGCGACAGGGCGATGACGAGCAGCACGAAGGTGAGCAGCGCCTGGACTCCCGGCAGCGGTTGGCCCTTGT
>DATAJN010000637.1:0-4034 GCA_036262105.1 Ilumatobacteraceae bacterium | reverse complement strand
CTTCGTCGGCAATACGCTGTCGCTTCCCGGGCTCGCGCCGCTTCGGATGATGGTCGCCACCGGCACCCTTGTGCATTCGGTCGCCATCTATGCCTAAATCGACGCTAACGACGATGTCGTAGTGGTCGCACTGGACATTGCGCTACGCACCGGCGATGAACTCGGCTGACCTCATCTGAGCGAAGGTGCGTCGGAGTTCCCAGAAGCTCAGTCCGACGGGGGCGTTGAAGGCACCAAATCCTTACGTCATACGGGTTTCGTGGAGCTGAGGGGAATTGAACCCCTGACCCCTTCCATGCCATGGAAGTGCTCTACCAACTGAGCTACAGCCCCGATTTGGGACGCCTGAGACTACCAACCTCATGTTGAGCTTCCCAACGCGATCCGGTTACCGGGAAGTGTTGCCGCCGGGAACGTTGGAGGTGCCGTGGGGCAACACTTCGAGGTTGGCGGCGGCCCCAACCCGGTCAGACGGGGTCGCGCTGCCAATCCAGCTTGGGCACGTCGCGGTAGAGGCGTTCGATCTCGTAGTAGGCGCGGATCTCCTCGCTGAAGACATGGATGACAGCGTCGCCGTAGTCGATGAGCACCCACTGCTGCTCGGCGACGCCTTCGACCCGAAGTGGCGATCGACCATGCTCTTCACGGACGGCGGCTTCGATCTCGTCGACCACCATCCTCACCAGACGCCGGTTCGACGCGCTGGTTATCACGAAGTAGTCGGTGATCGACAGCACGTCGCCGACGAACAACACCATCGTGCGTTCTGCCTTCTTGTCGTCGGCGGTTCGCGCCGCGGTCACAGCGACGTCGGCCGCGGTCGCTTGCTTCATCCGGTGGGCTCCGTCGGCTCGACCGACGTCGAAGTCGCGTCCGGGGCCGAGAGGTCGACCTGCTTCAGATAGTCGGTGCCCAGCGCGATGGTTTCATCGATTCCGGCCAACCTCACATCGGGCGTCTGCACCGCGACTTTGCCGAACACGGTGTTGTCGGTGGTTTCGGCGGCGCCCAGGTCGGCGTCGTAGATGAGCAAGGTCGTATCCGCCTTCGCCTTGGCACTGAGATCGACCGATACGACGTTGCCGCCCGACGCGAGCAGGATCGCAATCGTCTTGCGCACTTGACCGTCGTAGCCCGGCGGGGCCTCGATCCGGAACGACAGACCATTCCCTGGCCGTGCCATCTCCGCCGGCGCGATGCTGGCGAAGACCAGCACCGTGTCGGGCCTGTCGAGGGCCTCGACATCGAGCCCGTCGGGGTTGCGGGCGATGTCGAGTGCCCGAGCCACCAGTCCACGCGACGCAATAGGCCCCGCCATCAGCCTGGTTGCTGCCTCGGCGAACGTGGCCGGCGCAGCCGCGCTCAGGGTCTGCCCTTGGCGACCCGTGCCCACGGCGGTCGAGATGCCGGCCCACAACGCATCGATGTTGGTCCGCCGCACCCGCTCGCGCTGGGTGGGGGACTTGGTCGTGATGATCTCGGCGACCTGGGCGATGGTCAACTCAGTCGAACCCTTCGGATACAACACGGCATCCTTGGGCCCGAGCACATCACTCGGCAGGTCGATGGTCATCGCCGGCAGACCGTTGAAGAAGGCGGCGAACTCGTCGCGTTTCATCACGGCGGTGAAATCGATGCCGAGGTTGATCGCCGATTCGAGACCGACGCGAAGCCCTTCCTCCCCGCCTTGCGCGTACACATCGTGCAGCGATTGCACCTGATCACCGGATTCGGTGTCGGCGTTGATCGGAACTGACACGATGCTTCCACCGCGTTGGTCGTAGCCACCCGCCGTGATATCCGAGTCGGGCGCGAGGACCAGCACCGTCAGGCTGGTGAGCTCGTTGGTATCGCTGACGGTGGCCAGCATCGCCGTTGGAGTCGCCGGGAACGCCTGCTCGGGAACGACATGGGCAAGTGCGTTGATGCCGGCCTTCGAGTTGCTGATCGCCTTCGCGCCCACGTACACGAGCGTGGGGGCGACGACGGCCGTGATGAGCCCGGCTGCCAGAGCCATCAGAGTGTGCCGGCGTCGGCGCGACGGTAGCGACGTCATGCGGCGTACCGATAGAGCCGGCGGGCAGCGATGATTCCGAGTACCGGCTCGGTCACGAGGTAGTCGAGCGGTCGTCCGTCTCGCACGCGCTCGCGCAAGTCGGTGCTGGAAACCTCGAGCCGGGGCACCTCGACCCGCAGCCAGTCGAAGCCCGCCGGCGGCATCACCGGCGAGCCCGGCCGATCGACCACCACCAGTTGCGAATGCTTGGCCACCTCTTCGTGGCGCTCCCAGGTCGTCAAACCTGCGGCCGCATCGTCGCCCACGATCGTGAACAACGCCGCACCGGGATACCTGTCTGCCAAGGTTTCCAGGGTGTCGGCGGTGAAGCTCGGCCCCCCACGGCGGATCTCGTCATCCCCCGCGAGCAGGCGATCTACATCGGCGACGGCAGCTTCGACCATGGCGAACCGGTCTTCCGCGGACGTGATCGACCTGGTGCCCCACTTCTGCCAGGGGGAGTTGGCCACCATGAGCACAACCGCGTCGAGGGCCAGGGCGTGACGCACGTTCACCGCCGTGACCAGGTGGCCGACATGGGGCGGATCGAACGTGCCACCGAACAGTCCGATTCGCAGAGGCACGGGTTACGAGTCTAGGGCGGGCATGCCGCTCGCCGCAGGCAGCGTTTGACCTGCGGATTTCTTGACGAGAATGGCCGTATTGACATGACAAGAACGCGCCGATGTAGTACTGTTGTTCGTTCCCCCCGAAATGACCCCCCTATCTATCGACAAATCGAGCGAACGGTCCGCTACGCGAACCTCGCTTTTCCCCTCCGGGTCGATCGACTATGTGCCGATCACCCGGCGTGCCACAAGCACGTGTCAACCAACACAGTATGCCCTGGAATATGAAATCACACGTAGAAGTTGAGAACAACTGCCATGAATGACTCTATCGGTCTGTACCTGAATGACATCGGAAAAGTGTCGTTGCTGAACGCTGAAGAAGAGCGTCAGCTTTCTCGCGTCATCGAAGCGGGCCGTGAAGCGGCCGAACGCCTGGCCAACGGTGAGAAGGGCGCAGCCCTCAAGGCCGCCGTCGCCGCAGCCGCCGATGCCAAGGATCGGTTCATCCGGTCCAACCTCCGTCTCGTCGTTTCCATCGCCCGCCGTTACCCGCTCCCGCAGGGTATGGACCTCCTGGATCTCATCCAGGAAGGCAACCTGGGCCTCGAGCACGCCGTCGACAAGTTCGACTGGCGCCGTGGCTTCAAGTTCTCCACCTACGCCACGTTCTGGATCCGTCAGGCGATCGGCCGTGCCCTCGACCAGAAGGCGAGCCTCATCCGCATCCCAGGCGATCGGTCCGCCAGTCTGCGCGCCGCCTTGCGTCAGGCATCGGGCGACGGCGAAACCCTCGATGTCGGCAATGCCGAGTTGCACCGGCTCACCACCCCGGTGTCGCTCGACAAGACCATCGGCGACGATGGCGACGCAACGCTCGGCGATCTCATGGCCAACGGCGATGGCACTCCTGAAGATGCCGTCATGGCCATGGTCGACAGCGACCTGCTCGACGAACTACTCGGCACGCTCGACAAGCGCGCCCGTTACGCCATCGAGGCTCGCTTCGGCTTGCTCGACGGCGAGCGTAAGAGCTTCCGCGAGGTGGGCGAGAACCTGGGCGTCACCGCCGAGGCCGCTCGTCGCCTGGTCAGCCGGGCAGTTGCCGGCCTGCGCGAAGACGCCGTGCGCATCTTGGCTGCCTGATTGCCTCACGCGCCACGTCGGCACGTATGTCGGCGACATTCGTAGGCCCTCTTCGTTAGCATTGCCAACGTGGCAAAGGCGTGGACTCTGTCGTCGTGGCAGAACTTTCCTGCAGAGCAGCAGCCGGATTGGCCCGATCAGGGAGACCTCGATCGGGCGTTGAAGCAGATCGCTTCCTATCCCCCGCTGGTCTTCGCCGGCGAGGCCCGCTCGCTGCAGACCACTCTCGGCCACGTCGCCGCCGGCAACGCGTTCATGTTGCA
>DATAJN010000636.1:0-1776 GCA_036262105.1 Ilumatobacteraceae bacterium | reverse complement strand
CGTGGGTTCAAGTCCCATCACCTCCACTTTCCGAAGCCGCAGGTCAGAGTCGTTGCGACCGTGCTTTCGTCGAAGAATTGCCTCCGCTTCGTGTCCTCCGTGCCATTCGCGTGTCACAGAGCTTCGCTCTTCTGAGTGCATGCTTACTCTGGCGTGCCCGCGAACCGGCGATGTGGGGCACCCCCAACGGCGGCAGGCCTGAGTGTTATGGGCGCACGTTCGGCTACGCCCACTCGCAGCTGCAACGCACGGATATCCGTCGCTCCGTCGCGAGGCAGCGGCCAACGTGCCAGGACAAATCACGTCAAGCCGTAACTCGCGTGGGCCGGTATCGCAGGGCGACCGCCCCCGACCGGAACTCATGGCGATCCACGAGCTCGAGCTGGATGCGCTCGCGCAGACCGGCGAGCAACGTCGGCCCGTGTCCGGCAAGGACCGGCTGCACAAGGAACTCGTACTCGTCGATCAGTCCCAGATCTGCCAACGCCAGGGGGAGCGTCACGCCACCCACAAACAGGCCCTCGCCTGTCTCCTGCTTGAGCCGCTGAACCGCTTGCCCCAAGTCGCCTCGCACCAGCTCGGCATTCCAATCGACCCCGCTCAGCGTGCTCGACACGACGTACTTCTTCGCCCGATCGATGGTCTCGGCGAACGGGATCTCCCACTCATCCATCCAGTCAGGCCACGTGCCCGTGGCCGGCTGCCGCCACGCCGACTCCATCATCTCGTAGGTCATTCGGCCGAATAGCAGGGCATCGGCTCGTTCCACCTCAGCGGTCCAGTAGCGCATCGACTCCTCGTCCGGGGGGAGCCCGGCCTCGTGATGGCAGCAGCCGTCCAGCGTGACGTTGATCGAGTATCGAAGTGGTCTCATCTCGTTGCTCTCCCTTGATGCGCGCCCCCGCGTTCACCGGACTTCCACATCGGCGCTGTCGTCAACGCCCACCGAAGCATCCGATCGCTATTCCTCGGACGGGGTCCCGTCGAGGCCATCCGAGACCGCCTCCGCCTCGGACTCCACGGCGAGCCACTCCTCCACGCCCGGCGTCTCGTCGACCTCATCGGCTTCGTCGCCGGCATCGCTCATGGTTCCTCCTCGATCGAGGCAGGCGGCATCCATTAGCGATCCGGGTGCCGCAGCAGCACCGTTCAACCTACATCGCGAACCTTGACGTCTCGTCAACTCACCCGTGGTGTCCGGGAGTCCCGTCCCGTCCCCGTTCACGCCGCATCCTCGACCACCTGCACTCCGACGGGCCCGAGACGGCGCAAAATCTCGAGACCGCTTGCGATTGCAAGCGGTTCGGACGCCATCAGCTACCTCCGAACGACTTCCGTGCAGCTTTGCCAACGCACGTCGCGGCGAGGGCCTCGGTGCCCCAGAACGTGCGTCGCGTTGTATGCGCAGCCTGCCCCGAAACGCCGGATAGGCGATGTGCGCATCCGCATCCAATGATCGTTGGGTGACATCGCAGGAGCCAGTCAGAGCTCGTGTGTGGCGCGCCCCGAACCTGCGGTACCTTCCGGTCTCCGCTCCTCTGCGGTCGGATGCAATCATCGGGTGATGAGCATGGCGATCGTGTCGGTGGGTGGGCGCGATTTCTTCGCCGCTCAGCGGCGACTCCGGTGGCAGTCGGCCGCGCTCATGGCAGGGCTGTTCCTGCTGCTGTGGGTGTTAGTCAACTGGCTGAGCGGCATCCACACGACGAAGACCTGCACGACGGAGCAAGACTGCCAGACGACCTACGACCTCAGCATCTCCGGGCTCGTCATCAC
>DATAJN010000635.1:0-3483 GCA_036262105.1 Ilumatobacteraceae bacterium | reverse complement strand
GACGGGGCGTTCGTTGCCTTCAACGACACCGAGCACTACACGGGGGGAGTCGACAAGTACGGCAACGTCGTGATGTTCACGACCCGGCTCACTACTGGCACGGCCAGCCGATTCACCGCCCCGCCTCCTGGTGTCGTCCATGTGATTGTCAAGAACGATTACATCCCCCCCGACGATCGTTTCGAGGCCGAAAAGGTCAAAGAATCGCTCTGGCAGAGCTTCCGCAAGTCCAATGTCAGCGTCACCCAGGACCCGGGTGTGGAGCCGGATTCGCTCACGTGGACCACCGAGGAGCCATCGTCGACGGGTTCCGGCGAGTTTGCCGCCGACTCGACGGGGCTCGCCGAGCCGAGCGGCGCCCAGGGTGGGCTGCCGGATTGGCCGCTGGTGCCCATCACCAGTCAACCGCCAACCGCGGCGAGCTTCATGGTGCAGGTCGCGAGCGGCACCCTGGCAGCCGGAGCTCCCACGGCGCAGTTGACACCATGGCTCGACTCGGCATCGATCACCGCTTCCCCTGGGGTGACCCCAGCTGCGTCGACCACCACGACGATCACCACACCGGGGGCAGTCACACCCTCGGCCCCTTCGTCACCGGCACCGGCACCGGTAGGGTCGACGGCAGTCCCCACGGTGTCCACGATCGTTGCCGCTGGGCCGACCGCGAGCAAGCAGGACACGGGGAGTGATGCGCCATGGATCATCGTCGTGGTTGTCCTTGCAGCTGCCGCCGGCTTCGTGGTTGCCGAGATCACTGGACAGATCCTCGGTCTGCTGCAGAGGCTTCCCGTCGGCGACATGCTGACGGGAGGATGGGGGCACTTGAAAAAGGTGGGCGAGGCTCGCTCGGCGACGAAAGCAGACGGCAGCAGCCGCGCCGTGTCGTTGCTCAAGCACGAGGTCTCGTTCAGCCATGAATCAACCGTCGAGATGCTGCTCGACGAGTTGCCGATGGAGCTGCTGGAGCTCGTCGTCAACGCCAGTTTTGCGATCGAGGGATGCGAACTCGTGATCACCAATGGTGAAGTCGTGCGAGCACATCCGGGGCCGACTGCCGCCAACGCATCACTCCAGGCCCGCGGGGTCACGCTGCTCGAGCACGCCGTCGCCATCGTCGATCCTTCGCGGCTGTTCGACAACGCCGCCAGGGCCGAGCCGAGCTAAGCGATGGCTCCGCGTGCCACCAGTGCGTAGGGCTGGGGGCCACGCGGCACGTTGGAACCAATCACGTCGATGGTCCACGTACCGGTTGCCGGCGCTGACACCTGGACGACCTCGACGTTGTTCGTCGTGTCGAACGTGGCTGGGCCTGCTTCAGGCGCGTTTCCCGGGAGCGTCGTGCCGTCGGGCGCGGTCACAACCAGGTTGAGGTTGTTGACGAGTGCTGGTCCGGGATAGTCGCTGTACACCAGCACGACACGCAACGGCGTCGACGACTTCGTCACCTTGATGGTGAGTCCTTTGCGAGTTCCGGTGCTCACCGCACGGCGGTCCCACAGCCGCACACCCACACCCACCGGCGGCGCGGCAATCGCTGCCACGTCTACCCGCCCATAGCCCTGATGCGGATCGACAACGGTGCCGGGAGCCGCCGTGCCGCTCAACCGGGTGGCGCCGGCGATCAGCGCCGCCTTGAGAAGCGCGGCAGTCGGGCTGGCGATCTTCAAGTTCTTGCGCAGGTGTTGGCGGAGCACCGCCAAGGACCCGGCGGTGAGGGGAGTGGCCATGCTCGTCCCGCCCATGTAGAAGTACCTCGACGACGGAGGGAACGGGCTCCATCCCGTCGCTGTAGGGCTGAGCATCGTCGATTTCGTCGACAGGATCCATGTGCCCGGAGCGATCACGTCCGGCTTCATGCGGCCGTCGGCGGTCGGACCGCGACTCGAGAAGGCAACGACCTGGTCGGGGTTGTCGGCCATTGGCGCACCCTTGTACGGCGATGCCGGGTAGTCGGTGGGCCACCAGTCGCCGTAGTGTTCCGAGTTGAAGCTCGTGCGGAGGGATTCGTCGGCCCCGATCGTCACGCAGTTCTTCGCGGTGCCCGGTGAGGTGACCGAACCGAGATTGATCTTTCCGTCACCATCCTTGTCGCTGCCGTCGTTTCCTGCGGCGACCACGATGCAGAGGTTGGGGTGGTCCCACACGAACTGGTCGAGTTGGCGAGCTTGCGCGTCGTACACGCCAGGATCTCCACCGCCCCATGAGTTCGAGTGGATCCGCGCGCCCTTCTTGTAGGCCTCGGCGAACACGGGTGTGATGTCCGCCGGGATTCCGGCGAGCACGTAGCGACCGTAGTCATGCAGGTCCGAGGGATTCTTCCAGTCGAGCGCCTGCTCGACCGCCTGGAAGACCAGCTTCGCCTTGTACGCCATGCCGCGAATCGGCTGTTGGCCCTGAAGTACCGTGCTGGCGGTGCCGTCGCCGACAGCCGAGCCGGCCACATGCGTACCGTGGCCCGAGTCGAGGTCGGCGGCGCCATCATCGCCGCCGGGATTCTTGATGTAGGTCGCGTAATCGGGCGTGATCGGGTAGCTCGTGACCGACTTGACGCGCCCGGCGAAGTCGGGGTGCGCCGGGCTGGTCGACCCGATGTCGAGCCCGGTGTCGCAGATGCCCACGATCTCGCCAGTGCCATCGAGGCCGGGAATCGCGGCCAGCGCGGCGGAGCCTCCCATGATCCCGACGGCGACATCGTTGCTGATCCGATTGATCGCCCGACGCCGGACCATGCGCACACCGTGCACCTGCGACAACCCATCGAGCTGTCGCCGTTGTGCCGCTGCAGATCCGGCGGGTTGCTCGATCACCAGCACCTCGCTGTCGGGGGAGCCTGCCGCGACGCGCAGACCCAGTGCACGCACTGCCGCGCACGCCTTGCGTGCCGCGGCACTGGTGAAGAATTCGGCCACCAGGGTCTGCGGCAGCAGACGTGTGCGACGCAGCGGCGAGGCCGCAGGATCGGTCACCTCGACGCGCGCTTGAGGCGGTAGGTGCCCCGCCCAACGCACTTCTGGAAGTGCAGCGATACGAGCGATGCGCTCCTGTGTGGCACGCACGATCATCGTGAACCCGGAATGGGTGTCGACCACCTCGCCGCCGGCGTTGCGCACGGCGTCGAGCCACTCCGGCTTGACGGGGCCCACGAACTGCACCAGATAGTGGTGCGGTCCCGGCGAGAGCCGCTTAGCGCCTTTGTACGCCGGGTGTGCCGCCATGGCACCCATGGCGGTGATGCGTGGCGCCTCTGTGTTGATCGTGATTTGCGCCTCGCCGCCGAGTGGGATCGCGTACTGGTCGGTGATGTCCTCGGTGAGGTGATCTGCAGCAAGCTTCTTGGCCTGCGCGTCGGATGTCTCGATCACGACGAATGCGTCATAGCGAACAGCCGTCGTGGAGAGCGCAGCCACCTCGTCGGCTTTGGCGCCGGTCGCGAAGACCTTCAGAATACGACTCACCCGTGTCTCCTCTCGTCCGAGCCCTCGA
>DATAJN010000634.1:0-13148 GCA_036262105.1 Ilumatobacteraceae bacterium | reverse complement strand
CTGTCCTGTCGTCCTCGGAGACCAGTCTCCCCGGGGCGACTCCCCGGGCGATCGCGGGCAAACGCGGGGCTGGTGATCGCATCTTCCACGGAGTGGCCTTGTGGAGCGGGCTCATCGTGCTGGCGATCATGGTCGCCGTCGGGTTGTTCCTTTCCGTCCAGGCGACGCAGGCTCTTCGTGCCAGCGGCCTTTCGTTTCTGACCACCGCTCGATGGGAGCCCGACCGGGGAGTGTTCGGAGTCGCCGCCGTGCTCGGCTTCACCGTGGCGATCGCCCTCATCGCGGTAGCCATCGCCCTGCCGATCTCGATCGGGACCGCGCTGTTCATCGTCGAGGTTGCGCCGACCTGGCTCCGCTCAACGCTCATCGCCATGGTCGATCTCATGGCCGCGATCCCGAGTGTTGTCTACGGCTTGTGGGGTGCGAGGCTGCTCCAGGGCCAGATGATCGGGCTGTCGCGCTGGCTGTCGACGTGGTTCGGCTGGATACCTTTCTTCAAGGTCACGGGCTCCGACCCGAACAGCGCCTTGCCGAATCTGACCGTCTTCTCCGCCTCCACCTTCATCGCCGGTGCCGTGGTGTCGCTCATGGTGATGCCGATCCAGTGCTCCGTGATGCGTGAGGTCTTCTCACAGGTCCCGATGGGCGAACGCGAGGGTGCGTTCGCACTGGGTTCGACCCGCTGGGGGATGATCCGCGTCGTGGCTCTGCCATTTGGTCGGGGCGGGATCATCGGCGGAACGATGCTCGGCCTCGGCCGCGCGCTGGGAGAAACGATCGCGGTAGTGCTGATCATCTCGCCCCGCTTCGACTTCAGCTTCCACTTCCTCGAGGCCGGCAGCAACTCCGTCTCGAGTCTGATCGCGCTGCGCTTCAGCGAGGCTTCGGGATTTGGGCTGTCCGCGCTCATGGCCGCTGGTCTCACCCTGTTCGCGATGACCCTGGTCGTCAACTTCGTCGCCTCGTACTTCGTAGCGCGGTCTCGATCGGGGGCGAGCAGCGAAGTATGAACTCGACCATTCCGACCGAGCAGGCGGACGAGCACCGGACCAAGGTTGCTCGCCCTGCGAGGGCGACCACAGTGCTTCCGCCACGACCGGATCCCCATTCCGCTTCGCCGCAGCGGCGCGCCATCGGGCGCGTCTCGCGCCAGGACGTGCTTGTTCTGATCGGTGCCGGCGGAAGTGCCTTCTGCACCACCATGCTGCTCTTCGGACGTCTCACGGCGATGTCAGGCAAACTCGGCTTCGCGACGGTGTTCTTCGCGTTGTTCCTGGGCAGCTACGCATTGCTCGTGTCGCTGACCGAGAGAGGACCAGCGGTCATCGACAAGGTCATGACAGCGCTGCTCACGTCCGCTGCGACGTTGGCCGGCGTGGCCTTGCTCTCGGTCGTGACGTTCATTCTGTGGAAAGGGCACGCGGCGCTGTTCAAGTCGAACCTGTATCTCGACGACATGAGTCGGGCCGGCCCCCTCGACCCGCTCACCGTCGGCGGCATCGCCCACGCCATTGTCGGGACGCTGGTGATCATCTCGTTGTGTTTGCTGTTCACCGTCCCACTCGGCGTGACCTGTGCCGTGTTCTTGAACGAGACGAGGGGCCGCATCACCGGATTCGTACGCACCGTCGTAACCGCCATGACAGCGCTTCCTTCGATCCTTGCCGGTTTGTTCATATTCGCCACATGGATTCTGATTCTCGGCTATCAACGATCGGGGTTGGCCGCTTCGCTGGCAGTCAGCATCATGATGCTGCCGATCATCATCCGCTCTGCTGACGTGGTGCTGCGACTTGTGCCGGGCAACCTGCGCGAGGCGTCGCAGGCGCTGGGTTCGTCGCAATGGCGAACCGTTTGGCACGTCGTGTTGCCGACTGCTCGATCCGGGCTGTCGACCTCGGTGATTCTCGGCGTCGCTCGCGGTGTGGGCGAGACGGCACCGGTGTTGCTCACCTCCGGCATCACCTCGACCATGAACCTCGACCCGAGGAGGAACCCGATGATGTCGCTTCCTCTCGCCACCTTCGAATTCGTGCGCTCCCCCCAGCCGACATTGGTAGCCCGTGGCTTCGCTACCGCAGCGGTTCTGATGATCCTGGTCTTGATGCTCTTCAGCCTGGCCCGGTTCCTTGGCGGCCGGCCGGCTGGACGGCTCTCCAAGCGTCAGGCGCGCCGCAACGCACTCCGCTCGGAGCGCGACCTGGAGCGGTTCGAGGGTCGACACATTGGGGTCGGCGCGTGAAGAGTCTTCGGCAGCTCAAGTTGATCACGATGGCCACGGCAATCCTCTGGGTCGGGTCGGGCCTGATAGCGACCGTGTCCGTGCGCGCTGACTATCAACGAATCTCCGGAGAGGGGTCGTCGTGGGCGGCGAACGCGATCGACGCGATGAGGGTGAACGTTCAGCAGTTCGGCATCACCGTCGACTACAACCCGAGCGGCTCGACGTCGGGCCGCAAGAACTTCCTCAACGGCACCGTCGATTTCGCGGCCTCGGACATCCCGTTCCAGTTCACACCGGAGGATGGATCTGCGCCTGAGAATCCGGCGCCGGGAAGTTATGCGTACATGCCCGTGGTGGCCGGTGGTACGGCGTTCATGTACAACCTGATGATCAACGGGCAGCGGGTCACCAACCTGAGACTGTCCGGGGAGAACATCGTCAAGATCTTCACTGGTGTGATCACGGTGTGGAACGACCCGGCGCTGCAAGCCGACAACCCCGGGATCACGCTGCCGGGCCGTCCGGTCGTACCGGTCGTGCGTTCCGACGGGTCGGGATCGACCGCTCAGTTCACGAGTTGGATGATCAGCCAGCATGCCGCACTGTGGAACGACTACTGCCAACGGTCGGGTCGCGCTCCGGCTTGCGGCTCGACGTCGTTCTACCCGACCATCCCGGGCATGATCGCCCAATCCGGCGACACCGGCATTCAGGGCTACGTCAGCGCGAGCTTCGCTGAAGGGGCGATCGGTTACGTCAACTACTCGTATGCCCTTGGCGTTCAGTTCCCGGTCGCCAAGGTGCTCAACGCCGCCGGCTACTACACCGAGCCAACTCCCGAGAACGTCGCCGTCTCGTTGCTCCAAGCGCGCATCAACGACGACTCCACCAACCCCGCCGTGTACCTCACCCAGCAACTCGACGGGGTGTACAACGACAACGACCCGAGGAACTACCAACTGTCGTCGTACTCGTACTTCATCTTGCCCACACAGGTGAATGGCCACTTCAACTTGGACAAAGGACAGACGCTGGGAGCCTTTGCCTACTACGCCATGTGCCAGGCACAGCAGCAGTCAGCATCGCTCGGCTACTCACCCATGCCGGTCAACTTGGTTGAGGCCAGCTTCGACCAGATCCGCAAGATCCCGGGCGTTGTGGTGCAAGACATCGACATCACGACCTGCAAGAACCCGACGTTCTCCCCTGACGGTACGAACCTGCTGGCAGACCACGCGCCTCAGCCCAAGGCGTGCGACAAGCAAGGGCCGTTGCAGTGCCCCGACGGCACAGGCGGGTTGTCGAACGTCCCAACCGCCACCGCTAGTCCCGTCCCCGTGGTCGTCGGCGGCAACCCGGGTGCCACCACGACCACCAATCCTGGCAGCGACAGCGACAGCGGTGCTGGTGCTGGCAGTGGTGCGGGTCCCGGTGGTGGTGCCGCGGCTGACAGCGGCAGCGGGGCTGGTGCAGGCAGTGGTGCGGGTGCCGGCAATGGTGCTGCTGCCGACGGTGGTTCTGGTTCGAGCAGCGGTGCCGGTGCCGGCGCTGATGGCACTGTCGACCCCAGTTCGGTGGGCGCACCCGCAGCCATCGGCGGAATCGACCAGTCACAGTCCTGCGACCCCGACACGGGCGAGTGCGGTCCGGTTGCCGCGGCAGCTGACCCGACGAACAACCAGGCCGCAAGCGGTCCTGCGGTTGGGGCGGTCACGGCCATCACACTGAAACCGGGCGGAAGCTGGCGCTCGCTGGTCCCCATGATCCTCGTCGCCCTGTTCACCCTCGGTCTGGTGCTCGCACCGGCAGCAGCGTGGCGATATCTGTCGAACAAGGCGCCCGCATGATCGTCGCCCGTCGTGCCCGAAATTGGCTGATCAGTCCGTTGGCGATCGTCGCAGTGGCGACGATCGCGGTGTCGGTGGCCGGCGCAACACCGGTGCCGGGAAGCCAAGGCACTGATACGTCGCTACCTGCTACGGACTCAGAGGTCACTGTCAGCGGTCGCGGCGCCTTCGCCGGCCTGGCGATCACAGTCAATCAAACCAGGAACCTCACCAACCAGGCGGTCTCGATCACCTGGACCGGCGGTACACCAACACGCGGGCCCGGTCGATTCGGTGGCGACTATCTGCAGATCATGCAGTGCTGGGGCGACGACGACGGCACCGTCCCAGGCAACCCTGGTCCGCCGCCCGAGCAGTGCGAGCAGGGAGCGGTGGGTGGGACACCGGGTGGGAATGGAGGCTCCGGTGACGCATTTCCGAAGGGGCTTTCGTACAGCCGCGTCATCACGAAGTCCAGCTACGACAACTTCGCTTCGTTCGCGCCGTTGATCGCGAACGGCCAGGCGTATCTCGACGATCGCACTGGCCTTGTGTGGCGTCCATTTCGGTCCGTCAGCGGCACGGTCGTGAACAACGAGACAGATCCGAACTTCAACCCCAGTGTGGTCGGTGGCAACTTCTGGTTGAACTCGTTCTTCGACATCGTCACCACGAACGAGATCATTGGCGCGGTCACCGGTAGCGACGGGCGTGGAGCCGACGTGTTGCAGGTTCTCACCGGATTGCAATCCTCTGGTCTTGGATGCGGAAGGAAGGTTCAACCCTTGCCCAATGGCTCGAAGACCGTCCCCAAATGCTGGATCGTGGTCGTCCCGCGAGGCGCGCCGCTGGACGAGAACGTGGGCACGCCCTCGGCGACCTTCGACCAGGACGGGGTGGTCACGTCGCCGCTGTCGCCGGCGGCCTGGCAGAACCGGATCGCCATCCCCATCGAGTTCAACCCGGTCGACCCCTCGTGTTCGCTCGGCAACGACGAGCGCCGCCTCTCTGGCAACGAGCTTGCCCAGCCCGCGGTGACGAGCTGGCAGCCGTCGCTGTGCGCCGGCAACGCCCAGCCCCCCTTCAACTATTCTCCGATCAGCGACGCCACCGCCCGTCAGCAACTTTCCGTCGGGGCGCAGGGAGGGCCGGGGATGGTCGTGGTCTCACGTCCGTTCTCGTCGGGGTCGTTCGCCGCGAGCAATCCGGTTGTGTACTCGCCACTCAGCGTTTCGGGGCTGGTGATCGGGTTCAACGTAGAACGCGTTGCCTCGCTGACGGCTCCCCCAGAGGAGTCGGCGCTCGCTGGCGTTCGGGTCGCCGAGCTGAACCTGACGCCACGTTTGGTGGCCAAGCTGCTGACTCAGTCGTACAGCGGGCAGCTGGAGATCCTGGGATCGCAACCCGCGGGCTATGGGTGGCTCACGGGTAATCCTCGACAGCTCGGTGCCGATCCCGACTTCTTGCAGTTCAACCCCGAGTTCAACCTTCTCCAAGTCCAGCAGTCCCGTTCGTTCTCGGGCCTGAGTCTTCCCGCCGGCAACTCCGACGCCGCTCGCGAGGTGTGGGAGTGGATTCTCGCCGACCCCGAAGCAAAGGCCTGGCTCGACGGCGCAGCCGACCCATGGGGCATGCGGATCAACCCGGCATTCTCCACCAACCCGGCGATCAATTCGCTGGGGGTTGCCTTCGACAACCCCACGCCGAGCTCGTTCCCGAAGAACGATCCATACTGCTATCAAGCACCGACGAGGACGAGCAATGGCGTCGCAGTCGTGCCGCCGCAACTGTGTGGGACGGACTGGATGCCGTTCGCGCGTAGCTTGGGCGAGGCCGCCCAATGGACCCGGTCGGCGTCCGACGGGGCGCGCATCGTCGACAACTCGTTCGCGGTGGCTGCCAGTGACGTGTGGAAGAAAGACGTCCCACAGCAGCTCGGCAGTCGGGCGATGCTCTCGCTCACCGATACCCCCGCGGCCTACCGCTTCGGGTTGCAGACCGCCCGGTTGAGCCAAGCCGGTGACAACGGCCCGAATCGGACGTTCGTCGCTCCCGACACGGCCGGCTTGCTCGCCGGGCTGACCACCATGAAACCCGGCACGGAACCGGCTGTACTGGAACCATCACCGGACACTTCGGCGCCTCGTGCCTACCCACTCACCGCAATCACCTATGCCGCGATCGCTCCGCTCGCTCTCGATGCACAGGAGCGCGCGGACTTTGCTGCATTCATCGACTATGCAACCGGCCCGGGCCAGGTGCCCGGTCTGCATCTCGGGCAGTTGCCGCCCGGCTACGTACCGTTGTCCTCTTCGATGAAGGCCCAGGCGACTTCGGCCGCTTCAACGATTCGCGACCTGGTCCCGCCGCCGACCCCGACCACGACGACGACGACGACCACCACCACCGTTGCACCGACTCTCACCAATCCGGCTACAACCGCGCAGCTTCCGCCTACCGTCCCCCCGGCCGTACCTTCGCGGTCGACCTCCCGGGCAGCCACCAGCACGACGACCACCTCGACAACCCTTCCGCCAACCACCACCGTTGCACCGACCACGACTGTTCCGGCGACCACGACCGTTGCACCGGCCACGACGGTTGCGCCCACCACCACCGTTGCCGCGTCAGATTCAACCCACCGAACGCCCGGCCTGACCGTCGGCCGCAACCGTCTGGCCGTTCCCGGCATCGGCGTCATTGCCGTGCTCTCGGCGCTCGGGGCGCTCGAGATCACCAAGCGTCCCCGCCGTTCCCTTCTCTCTGAAGCCGACGATCCTGCTGCAACGGATGGCGACTGACATGCGCAATCTGCTCTCGGCCCGTCCGATCACCCGCTGCATCTTGGTGTTGGTCACCATCGTGTTCTCGGGTGGATCCACCGCGTTGCTCTTCGGTACGACGGCGCTCGCCACCACCACGTCGCCCGTCGACGCCGGCGATGTCGTGGTGGTCGACGCCAGCAATCCTTTGAAGGAGCTCGACCATGGGGGGAGCGCGACGAAGTTCACGCTTCGGCTCCCGGCCGACGCCTCTTGTCCGGGCGACAGCGAAAATGACCAGTGGCGGGTGCAGAGCTTCCTCGTACCTGCCACCGACGATCCAGGTGCTCTCCACTACGGGGAGATCGCCCCCGAAGGCGATGGACTGTGGGCTCTGTACTCCTTGGACACCCACGCCTTCGTCCACATTCTGACCCTCGCGAATTCCCAGCCCGGCCTACCTGGTCGCATAGAAACGCTGCCGGCGTTCAGCTTCGTCTTGTTCCCACCCGGCACCCTGCCTGACGGGCACTATCGCCTCGGGATCGCCTGCACGCTCTTTCGCGCCACAGCGAAGTATTGGGATACGGAGCTCATCTTGACGACGTCGCCCGACGACCAACCCGGTCAGCTCGTGTGGCGCGTTGCTGGCGCTAACGCCGATGCGCCGAGGAGCAGCGCGGGCTCGTCGGATGGCCGCTGGGCTGTCGTCGGGGTTGGCGTTCTCGGCGTTGCAGCACTCATATTCGTCCTCCGGCTGCGCGCTGACCGCCGGTCTCGTCCGCTCTTGAAGGAGCACTCATGAAGTCGCCACAACCAGGTTGGCGTCGTATCGCCCGCGATCTTGCCCGCGCTGTTGCCGCTGTCGCGGCGGTGATGCTCGTCTGGGTTGTTGTCGAGCCTCTCCTCTCCGCTGATCGGGTGGCGCTCGCCGCTACCAATGGCGGGACGTTGCAGGTCCTCGTGCCTTCAGCAACCGGTGTCGGAGCCCCTTTGACCCACGGTGGGAGCGCCACGGCCTTCGTGTTGGCTCCGCCACCGTCGGCATCGTGCTCGGGCGACAGCTTGGCCGGCTACCGAGCCCAGTCGTACATCGTCCCGGGCAGTGTCGACCCGAACACGCTTGCATTCGACAGCCTCGGTCCATCCCCGAGCGGCACCGGGACAGACTTGCGTCAGCCGCTCTACGACACGAACGGGACTGCTTGGGTGAGCCAGACCGTCGGCCTCGCCGATGGCCTCATCGTCGGTCTGCCGATAACGGGGTTCGACTTCGCCGTTTACGGCTCTACTGGCGCTCAGCTCGTACCGCCGGGCACCTACAACTTGGGCATTGCCTGCACAGGGCCGACGCAGTCACACCTCGACAAATATTGGAACGTGCAGTTCACGTTCTCCGCCGACCCCAACGACTTGCCGTCCGGGATCACGTGGGTGGTGAGCGCAGCGACCACCACCACCACGACCACCACGAGTTCGACGACCACGACGACAGCACCCAGCGGATCGACTACTACTACCACCACCACCACACCGAGAACGACCACGACCTCGACAACGTCCACGACAACGACGACGACGACACCTCATGCATCATCCACCACCACTACGGCGGTGGCCAGCCTTGCCGGTTCCGCCGGGTCTACGAGCTCCGGCTCATCCGGTTCACTCGTCAACACTGGTTCGTCGTCGAGCCGACTTGTTGTCTGGGCCGTCCTGCTCATCACCTTCGGCCGGATGGCTGTGCTGCTCGGGCGACCGCTCAAGGTCCGTCCGCGCTCTCGATCATGAGTGCGATTGCCACCTTGGAGCGGCCACCGACGGTGCTGGCGGCGCCTGAGCCGCGGCCGACGTCGGTCGACCCGCCGCCGCAGCCGTTGGGTCCTCGCCTGCAGTTCGTGCGAGCCGCTCTGGTGGTGGCCTTGGTTCTCTCGCTGACGTTGCTCATCGAGCTCGTGTTCGTCAGTTCTCTGCAACAATCGGCGGCTCAGAGACGCGCCTATGCCAGCTTTCGGGCCAACCTCGCCCAAGGCACTGCGCCCATCGGCCCCACCGACAACCGGGGTCGCGAGCTCCGCGCCGGCGCGCCGGTGGCGTACCTGGAGATCCCTGCTATCGGCCTCAAGCAGGTGATCGGTGAATCGACCACCCCGAGCGCACTGTTCGCCGGACCAGGGCATCGCCGCGACACGCCCCTGCCGGGCCAGGTGGGCACCAGCGTGGTGTACGGCCGCAGGGCCACGTTCGGAGGTCCGTTTGCCGACATCGCGAAGCTGTCGGAGGGCGACTTCATCAGTGTTACTACTGGGCAGGGGCAGTTCAAGTTCCGGGTGGTCGGAGTGCGCCGCGCCGGAGACCCGCTACCCAAACCTCTCGCCGCCGGAGCGGCTCGATTGCTTCTCGCAACTGCCGATGGCCCGCCGTTCCTACCAGACGGTGTGCTACGTGTCGATGCCGACCTCGAAGGCAACGCTGTCGGTGGGGCGGCGCGGCTCGTCAGTGCAGCCGACCTTTCCGCCCAGGAGCAGATCATGGCTCACGACGGTCGAACCGTATGGGCGCTCATCCTCTGGCTGCAAGTGTTGATCGCCCTATCGCTGGGTGCCGTGTGGGCGTGGCATCGTTGGGGCCGAGCCCAGGCGTGGGTCGTCTTCCTGCCCCCATTGCTCCTTGTCGGTCTGCTGGCTTCTGGTGAAGCCGCCCGTCTGCTGCCCAACCTGGCATGAGCACCGACGAACGCTGGTACGAGCGTTCTCCCGCCGGACCACCCGCCGATCCTGCACACGTGCCCGTCGATCCCACTGATTCGGCTCTGGACATGTTCACAGGCGAGTTGCCGCGACTCACCGCCGATCGGTCCCCGAGGCGCAGCGGAAGGCGACGGTCGCCGCGTGGTGAACGTCGGGCAGACCCGATCTCCGCACAATCCCAGCTGGCCGGGCTCGACGCTCGGAACATCTCCGCGTGGTTCGGAAACCACCAGGTTCTCGATCGCGTCTCATTGGAGATGTCGGCCGGCAATGTGACAGCACTCATCGGCCCGTCGGGATGTGGCAAGTCGACGTTCTTGCGAGTCCTCAACCGAATGCACGAGATGATTCCGTCTGCAGCCATGGCCGGCGAAGTCATGCTGGACGGACACGACATCTACGATCCGGCGCGCAAGCTCACCGATGCCCGCCGTGAGATCGGCATGGTGTTCCAGAAGCCGAATCCGTTTCCGGCGATGTCGATCTACGACAACGTCCTGGCCAGCCTCAGGGTTACAGGCGTCAAGGCGACAACGGACGTCAAGGACGAGCTCGTCGAGTCATGCCTCACCAAAGCGGGGCTGTGGAACGAGGTCCGCGACCGGCTCCGTCAGCCCGGCGGTGGCCTGTCGGGCGGCCAGCAGCAACGTCTGTGCATCGCCAGAGCCCTGGCCATCCGGCCGCGAGTCCTCTTGATGGACGAGCCATGCTCGGCGCTCGACCCAACCTCGACACGCCGCATCGAACAGACGGTGATGGAACTGGTATCGGAAGTCACGATCGTGATCGTCACCCACAACATGCAGCAGGCCGCTCGAGTGTCGGATCAATGTGCCTTCTTCCTCGCCGAGCAGGGCTCCCCGGGCGTCATCGTCGAGCACGGCCCGACAGAAGCGATGTTCAGCATGCCGCGGGATTCGCGCACCGAGGACTATGTCAACGGTCGCTTCGGTTAACGGTGGCTAGCGCCGGCTAGCGGCAGATGTCGTTGAGGTGAACTTCTGGCGAAAGCAGGAACGCCTTCACCTCGTGTCCATGTTGGCGTCATCTGGGCGTGTCACCGTCCGTCCTGTGGGCCGCCATCGAGCCTGCGTACCGAGCCAAACCTCGGTGCAAGTCTCCCGAAAGGAACCGTCAACCAATCATGACTTCAACTCGGATGAAGAGGCTCGGAGCGGCGGTCACCACCGTCGCGCTCGCGGCCAGTCTTGTCGCCAGTTCCTCGGCGCACGCCGACCCCAAGCAGTACGGCGCCCTCATCGGTGTCGGCTCTGATACCACGCAGGACGTACTGAACGCCTTCGCCGGATTCTCGGCCGGCACGAACTACGTCCCGATCCAGAGCAGCGCCGCGAGTGGCCAGCGGCAACTCATCTCCTTCGACGCTGTGCCGGCGGGCTCCTGCATCACCACCAAGACCGGCGCACCGAGCTTCGCTCGGCCGAACGGCTCCGGTGCGGGAAGGCGTGCACTCAGCCGTGCGCTCGACGGAGGGCTCTACGGCAGCGCGGCTTGTGGCGGCGTCAAAGACGTTGCCGGCTTGGTCAACTTCGCCCGTTCATCCGCTGGCCCCGACAACGGTGACGTCGGGACGGCGCTCACCTACATCCCGTACGGCCGTGACGGCGTCAGCTTCGCCTACTACAAGGCCAGTGCGGGTGCTCCGGTGACCGCTCTCACGAGAGCCCAACTGACCACCCTCTTCAGCACTGGGGCGACGACGATCGGCGGCGTGCGAATTCTGCCGTGCGGCATCCAGACGTCGTCCGGTACGTTCTCGTTCTGGAACGGCGCGGTGAACGTGACCTCGGGCCAGGAATCCGCAGGTACCACGGAATGCAACAACCTTCTCGGCGCCGGCGTCCGGGCTGAGGAGAACACGCCATCCGACGTGAAAGCCAGAGGCGATGCCGCCCAAGCCGCAGTACCGGGTACCGAAGTGATCATCGGCTTCTCGGCAGCCAACTTCATCGCCAAGTCGAACGGTGCTTCTGCCGGCGGCATCACCGCGGGTGTTGGGATCGGCAGCAT
The DNA here is from genome assembly GCA_036262105.1 of Ilumatobacteraceae bacterium. Classification (GTDB taxonomy): domain Bacteria; phylum Actinomycetota; class Acidimicrobiia; order Acidimicrobiales; family Ilumatobacteraceae; genus JAENVT01. Next base: position 1,555 of record DATAJN010000634.1, on the reverse strand, counting down.
CAGCGACAACGGATCCGGAACCAATCTCGGCTCACCGGTCGTGGGCTCTGCACCGACGATGACGCCCAACCCGGGGTTCTACAACGATGGCACGTTCGGTCGCCGCGTGTACAACGTCGTGGCAACCAGCCTTCTCGGCGGTTTGCCTGGCGCTAACGCCGACGTCAAGTCGATGTTCGTCGGGGCAGCATCAGCGGTCTGCTCGCCTGCTGCTGACACAACCCTGGAGAAGTTTGGCTTCCTCCAAGCGCCCGACTGCGGCGCGACGACCATCACTGGTTCCTTGCTCACCGGCCAACTGTGACCACCAGCGACAACCAGCACCGTTCCAACAACCGCATCGAAAGGAAAACCATCACCATGCGTTCCAAGTTCCTCACGGTCGTAGCAGGGGCGGCAGTTGCTGCCGCCTCTGTCGGCCTCCTCTCCAGCACGGCCAATGCAGCCGCCCCGGGCACACCTCCGGTGGCCGCGATCACCGTGACACCTCCAACAGGAACGAGCAGCACTTCGTTCACTGCTCTGCCTCCGTCACCGTCGTTCTGCCCCGGCGATGCTGTCGCTGGGTACCGCATCAACAGCTTCGTCGTGCCCATCGCGGTCGATCCGGCTACGTTGACGTACAACGGCGCCGGGCCCGTCTCGAACGGCACCGACAACATCTATCCGTTGTACGACACCCTCGGCACGGGCTTCATCAATGCGACGCCCGGCCTCAGTGACGGGTTGATCACCGGTGTTCCAGCGTTCAGTTGGAGCGTGTTCGTCGGTACGTTGCCGGCCGGCAACTACCACATCGGCCTCGCTTGCACGTTGAACGGAGTCACCGCGACGTACTTCTCGACGGACATCACCTTGACAGCTGCGCTGGGCTACTCGCCGCTCGCTCCTCCGTCCGATGTTCCCGAAGTTCCGCTGAACGTCCTGCTGCCGATCAGCGCCGCGGCGATTCTCGGTGGAGGGTTCCTCATCGCTCGGAAGCGTCACAACCACATCCCGGCCTGAACCAGCCGCAGGGGTGGCCGGCGGCAGTGACGGCTGCCCTCTGACAAGCCTCCCACCATTGGGATGGGCAACCAGTCATCCGGGGAACGGTTCTCCGCCCGTTCTCCGGATGTACTGCAGCATCGAGCGACTACCTCGGGCCAGTGCCCGAGGTAGTTGCGATTTCGACGTTCAACAGGTGCCGACGGGCCGATGAACGAGACGTGTATGGACGGTGAACGTTCACGGACATGTGCCGCTGACGCAGGCGCCGAGTCTGAGCCTGTTGGAAGAATGAGATGGTCATGACCCCGAGAGATTCTCCACTGATGTCGGGGCCCGCGAACGAGGGTCCGATGGGCTCAGACCCGATCCACTACGACGCCCGAGCGATCGAGTTCAGCGTGCATGGACTGTCGAAGCGGCTACCGGCGTACTCGGCCCACAAGCGGTTCTCGCGGGGCCAGAGGATCGGGATTGTTGTCGCCGGTGCGGGGATCATCGTTGCGTTTGCAACGAGGCCGATCCAGACGGGAATCGTCGGCATGAGTGCGCTGATGATCCTGTACAC
>DATAJN010000633.1:0-4873 GCA_036262105.1 Ilumatobacteraceae bacterium | reverse complement strand
CCTGATGCCAGCACGGTCACGGCCAGGAAAGTAGTGCCTCCGAAGGTCTGACCATCAGTCCAACGATGCTACGTTCGCGCCCATGTCCCAACCCAACACCTTGATCTTCGTCGATCTGCCGAGCGACGATCCGGAGGCGTCAGCGCGGTTCTATTCCCAAGTCTTCGGCTGGGAGGTCGAAGGGCGGCCCACCGGCGTGTTCCATCGGATCGTGCCCGGGGGCCACTTCCCACTGTCCGACGGAACCCCTTCGGAGGTCGGCAACCTCCACATGGGCATCTACAACGTGGCCAACGCTCGCCCGCATCCGGATCCCGCCGGCGTCGACCCACGAACCACCGCGCAGGGCCGCTCCGCACGCGTCTGGATCCTCGTTGCCGACGACGACAGCGACGAACGGATGCTCGACACCGCGGTCAGCCTTGGCGCGACCGAGCTCTGGCGCAAGCACTACTGGGCCGAGTTCAACGGTTTCAACAGTGCGTTCCTCGATCCGTGGGGCAACACTCTGGTGCTGTGGACCAAGGGTGGCTCGGATCCCGTCGTCCCGGAGGGGTGGACCCGTGAGTGAAGTCGTCGACAAGTACGCGATCCATCCGCCGTCGATGCGGTGGACCCACATCGCCTTACCCGCCGTCGACATCGACAAGACGATCGACTGGTACGAGCGTTTCACTCCGCTCGAACTGCTCGACCGCCGCGAAGACGCCGATGGTTGGGGTGCGTGGCTCGGTCACCGCGACCAGATCGACAAGCCGTTCATCCTCGTGTTGGTCAGCTTCAAGCGCGACCTCGACAAGGGGCCGCAGCCGATCATGGCGCCGTTCGCCCACATCGGCATCGAGGTCACCAGCCGTGACGAGATCGACGCCATCGCCAAACGCGGCGAAGCAGAGGGTTGCCTGGCCTGGCCGCCCACCGACATGCCTCCGCCCATCGGCTACATCTGCGCCTTGACCGATCCGGATGGAAACATGATCGAGTTCTCCTACGACCAGGGTGTGTACGCGACCGTGCAGGAGGTTTGGGGTCCCGGTTCATGAGCGCTGTTGCGCAGTCGGCCGCCGACGTCTGTCGCGGCTACCTCGAAGCGTTCTCGACCGGCCAACCAGACAACGTGGCGGCGTTCGTCACCGACGACTTCATCAACGAACACACAGCGGCGCTCGGCGGTGGATGCGTCGGCATCGACGAGTACCGCAAGCGCCTGCCGGGTTTCTTGGCCTCCATGCCGGGTCTGCGCTACGACATCGAAGACGTGGTGGCCGAGGGTGACCACGTGTTTGCGGCATACACCCTGCGAACGACGGTCAACGACAAGCCGATCGCCGTGCGGGGCGTCATGCGCTTCGTCGTCCGCGATGGCCGCATCGCCCATCGCATCGACTACTGGGACAGCTTGGTCTTCCAACGCCAGGCCGGCATGGCCTGACCGTGCAGTACCGACAACTCGGCGATAGCGGAATCACGGTCAGCACCCTCGGGCTGGGGACGATGATGTTCGGCCGCTGGGGCAACCCCGACGAGGACTCGTGCAGACAGATCGTCGATCGGTCGCTGTCCGCCGGGATCACGCTGTTCGATACCGCCGACATCTACGACTTCGGTGTCTCCGAGGAGTTCCTCGGTCGGGCCCTGGCCGGACGACGCGATCGCGTGGTGTTGGCGACGAAGGTGGGCAACGCGATGAGCGACCACCCTCAGGAACGGGGCCTGTCGGCGCGCTGGATCAGGCGGTCGTGCGATGCCAGCCTGCGCCGGCTGCGCACCGACCACCTCGACCTGTACCAGATGCACCGCCCGGATCCCGACACGCCGATCGACGACACGCTGGAGGCATTCGACGGCCTCGTGCGGTCCGGCAAGGTGCGAGCCATCGGCACATCGACGTTCTCGCCGGCACAGCTCGACGAAGCCCGAACGCGGGCCGAGCAGCTCGGCGTCACCGTTCCGAGTAGCGAGCAACCGCCGTACTCGATGCTCGTGCGCAAGGCCGAGACCGAGGTGCTGCCGTGGTGCCTCGAGCACGACGTCGGCGCACTGGTTTGGGCACCCCTCAACGGCGGGTGGCTCACCGGCAAGTATCAATCGGAGTCGGTCGATGAGTCGGCCCGCGCCGCGCGAGAACCCGACCACTTCGATCATCGCGATCAAGCGATGCGCGCTCGCAAGCGCGACCTGGTCACCAAGCTCACCGAAGTTGCCCGTGGCGCTGGTCTCACACTCATTCAGCTCGCGCTCGGTTTCGTCGTCTCCAATCCCGCGGTATCTGCGGCGCTCATCGGCCCGCGCCTGCCGGAGCAGCTCGATTCATTGCTCGAGGCCTCCGACGTGACGCTTCCCGCCGACGTCTTGTCAGCGATCGACGAGATCGTCTCTCCAGGGCTCACCGTCAACCCCACCGACGACGGCTGAGCTCGCCCGCGGCGGGGCGGTTCGGGACGAGGCGTAGACCGTGTGCGCGGCGAGGGCCACGAACACAGCGGATCCTCCGATGAGCGCGGGTACGCCGGGGTATTCGCTCATGAAGATCCACACCCAGATCGGACCCACGATCGGTTCCAGCATCGACAGCAGAGCGACTTCGGTGGCCGGCGCGCGTGCCGCCCCGACGCTGAAGATCGCCAGACCGATGCCGAGCTGGGCAAAGCCGAACGTGAGCAGCAGTAGCAGGTCGTGCCGGGTCACATCGAACGGATGAGCGAACGGCACGGCGACCAGAGCGCCGATGACCGCTGCGAGAAGCATCGCCGGCGCCATGGCAACTTCGGAGTGCCGACGGATCATCACCGTGCCGTAGCCGAACGCCAACGGAATGGCCAGAGCGATCAATGCTCCGGTCGTCGAGCCGCCGGCGCCAGGGCCCGACACCATGAAGCCGACGCCGGCCACCGTCACACCGATGGCGACCCAGGTGTAGCTGCGCACTCGCTCGCCGATGATGATCCACGCCAGCACGGCGGCAGCAAGCGGGCTGAGGGCGAAGATCACGAGGACGATCGCCACGCTCGTTCGGGTGAGCGCCACGACCATGGCGATCGACGACGTGGCGAATGCACCGGCGACCGCCAAGCCGGGCCTGCCCATCTTCACGATGGTCCGAACGGTGCGCGAGCGCTCGCGCCAGATGATCAGCAGGAGGATGCTGACGCAGGCTGACAGCGAGCGCCAGAACACGGTGGTCCAGGCACGAGGATGATCGAGTCCACGGATGAACAACCCGCCCGTGCTGAAGATGAGCGACGAGATGATCAGGAGCAGTACCGACGTCGGCGAGGCACGCGAACCTGCCGGAACGAACGAGACAGCTACACCGCCTTCGCCGGCCACCGCTGTGACGCTCTCGGCATGATGTTCCTCGGCGCTGGCCATTCCGGCCAGTCTCTCAGGAACCAATAGGCTGGCGCCCACCCATGCTCCAGATCTCATGCGCGCTGCCGCCAACGCCCGACACTCCGGACCTCGTTCGGTACGCGGAGCAGCTCGGCTATTCGAGGGCGTGGATCTACGACACTCCGGCCTTGCAACTGGACGTGTGGATGACGCTCGCCCTCGCGGCAGCGCGCACGGAACGGATAGGCCTCGGACCCGGCGTTCTCATACCGAGCAACCGGCACGTGCTCGTGACTGCATCGGCTATCGCCCATCTCGAATCGCTTGCTGCCGGTCGCACGGCGTATGCGTTCGGCACGGGCTTCACGGGCCGTCATGCCCTCGGTCAACGCCCGTTGCGATGGGAAGAGGTCGCGTCCTACGTGCGTGCCGTGCGCACGTTGCTGGCCGGGGAGAGTGTGGAAGTCGATGGCGCGATGGTCGCCATGCTTCATGGCTCGCGCCAGGCACCGTCGCGTCCGATCGAGCCGCCGTTCCTGCTCGGGGCGAGCGGCCCCAAGGGTGAGGCCACGGCACGAGAACTCGCTACCGGCGTGATCAGCGCGAATCCTGTCGCCGGTTTCACTTGCTCGGTGTGGCTCACGATGGGCACCGTGCTCACTGATGTCGAAGACGTCGACAGCCAGCGCGTGCTGAACGCGGCGGGCCCCGGAGCAGCCATGGCGTACCACTCCGGCTATCAACGCCGGCGACCGACCTTCGACGCGCTGCCGAACTCGGCGACATGGCGGGAATCGATCGAGGCCGTCGATCCGTCAGTTCGTCACCTCGACCTCCACCGGGGTCATCTCACAGAGCTCAACCGTCACGATCAGAAGGTGATGACCGGTCCGATCGCCGTCGAGCTGAGCCGAAGTGGTACGGCGGCTCATTGGAGAAACCGATTGGCGACGGCGGAGCAAGCCGGCGCGACCGAGGTGGCCTTTCAGCCCGCCGGCGAAGATCTCAGACGTGAATTGAGCGCGTTCATCGACGCCGCGATGGGCTGACCGAGCGCGTCGATCCATCCAGACCGGGTAACAAGTGCAGACAGCCGATCGTGATTCCGTCACGCTTGATCGAGGCTGGGCCAGTGCTTGCGGTAGCGCTGCACGAGCCAGCGGTTGAACTGCACGTGGCTCTCTTCCTGCCACGAGTACCGCCCACGGGCGGCGTACCGGGAATGCATGCCGCGCTGCACTTTGGTGGTCGCGTCCTGGTCTTGTTTGACGAACACCTGCACGCCGGCATCGCTCATGGCGAAGAGGTGTTCGAACATCGGGTGCTCCACGGCGCTGCGATGCAGGATGTAGCCGATCTCGACATCGATCGTCTCAGCGGTCTTCGGGGTGACGATGAAGTAGAAGGCCTGGTCAGGAGCCGTGCCGAGACAGAGTGTGGGCGGAATGAGCGCGAACGTCGACCGCCACCGCTCCTCCTCGGTGAGCTCGGGGAACACCGGCAGCAACGCCTTTGTCGTGGCGTTGAAGCCGCCGTCGAT